>SLGL01000258.1 GCA_007123785.1 Balneolaceae bacterium | reverse complement strand
TTCAGAACCGGGTGCTCATGGATGTGCTGATGAATAATCTGCTGAGCATGAAGATCGGACCGAACCACTCCGATCAGAAAAACAGTAACAAAGCTGATATAAATAAAAAAACTTCTCAACCGATTTCAGCGGGTTTAATTCTTGTTAGAAATCATCGTAAATTACAGCGTTGAAAAAGAATTAACGAACATCATTTAAAAAACGTCTTATCCAGCAATGTACGAGGTTATTTTGTACTACAATTTCACACCCGTTGAAGATCCCGAAACTTTCTGCAAAAAGCACAAAAAGTGGCTAAAGAAGAGCGGACTCAAAGGCAGGGTTTACATCAGCAAAGAGGGAATAAACGGAACACTGGGAGGCACCCCCGAACAGATTCAAAACTATCGTAACTATCTCTGGGGGATAGACGGGTTCGAAAATTCTGAATTCAAAACCGATGAACACGATGCCATCCCCTTTGCCAAACTGGTTTGCAAAGTGCGCGATGAGATTGTAGCGATTTATGAAGAGGGGCTCGATCCTAAAGAGGGCGGCAGATATCTTCCCCCCTCCGAATGGAAAAAAATGATGGAGTCGGGAGAAGATTATGTGATGATCGACGTAAGAAACAACTACGAGTCAAAAGTGGGGCATTTTGAGGGTGCCATTACACCCAATGTGGAAAATTTTTACGACTTCCCAAAGTGGCTCGAAGAGGCCGAAGAAGAAATTCCCAAAGATAAAAAAGTGCTGATGTACTGCACCGGCGGCATCCGCTGTGAAAAATTTTCGGTTCTGATGAAGAAAAAGGGCTGGGACGATGTAAACCAGCTCCACGGCGGCATTCTGAAATACGCCAAAGAGGAAGGCGGTAAATATTTCAAAGGGAAATGTTTTGTATTTGATGACCGTCTCGTGGTACCTGTAAACAAAGAGACGCTACAGCCGATTGCACGCTGCGAAATTACCGGAAAACCGGCAGACAGTTACATCAACTGCGCAAATATGGAATGCAACAAGCTGTTTATCAGCTCAGAAGAAGGAGCCCAAATCATGGACGGATGCTGCAGCGTGGAGTGCAAACAGAGCGAATACAAACGCCCGTTCGATCCCAACAACGCTTTCCGCCCCTTCCGGAAATGGTACAACTATTTTGATGACGATTTCAAAGAGCGACCGCTTCAAAAGCAGTAACGCAAAATGCAGTACCACAGCCCGGATTTCTCACCAAAGGTATTCTGAAAAGTTTATTACCTATATAAAAAAGAACCTGTTTATATGGATAATATCTCGGTTTCGGGCTGTTTCTCGTGGATTATCGGCTGGACTTGGTCAGAACCTCCCACACATTAATCCATTTTACTGATCCGCAGATATTTTTTGACGCAGTTTCATTTGGGTTTCATATAACTCATGGTCCCGAATAAGCAGAATGGACATCTCGTCGCCCTCCTCATAATCACGAAACAGGGCTTTTGCGTGCATCTCGCTGATCACACGTTCATCACCGATTTTAACAATCACATCTCCGGGCATAATACCGCATTCGTATGCAGGCCCGTCTTTGTTTACACTGGTAACGAGCAATCCCCGTTCGTACGGAAGGCGATAACGATAGATTAACTGCTCGGTCATGGATGTAAAATCCATCCCCGGGTCATAATCCAGTAACACCACGCCGCTTGTGAGAAGCTGTGAAATGATCCGGTCCACGCGGTTACTCGGTATCGCAAAACCCAGCCCCACAAACCCGGCACTGGTACCACCGGTATAAATAAATGTATTCACACCAATCACTTTCCCTTCGCTGTTGAGCAACGGTCCACCCGAGTTCCCCCGGTTGATTGCGGCATCGGTCTGGATCATATCCACATAAACGCGCGGATTGTTTGGATTTGCACGAAAATCCCGGTTGATGGCACTCACCACTCCTACAGTAACGGTTGGCTGGCCATCATCAAATAACCCAAAAGGATTGCCCAGAGCGATGGCCCACTCCCCTACCATGATTTCGTCTGAATCACTGAATTCCACATACGGAAACGCACGATCTTCTTTAATTCGCAGCAGAGCAAGATCCGTCAGTTCATCGCTGCCAATCAGTTTTGCTTCAAAGGTTTCGCCCTCGTTGGTGTAGATCAGAATTTCTGTGGGTTCAACACCAATTACATGCTGGTTGGTCACTACAAGGCCATCTTCACTGATTACAAACCCCGAACCCATATTCACATTTTCGCGCGGCATCTGATCCCCAAAAAAGAACCTGAAAAATTCATCATGAATGGTTTCAGGCCTTCGGATCGGCTCGGTAGCCATGATGCTTACTACTGCTCCGCTGGCTTTCTCCACAGCATTGGTGATGGCGTTCCCCCGGCTTAAAGTGACCGATTCTGTTACATTACGGATCTCTTCGGGAGGTTCTTCATCACCGGGATTATCCACATCATTTTCGATAAATGCTGCAGAAAACGGGACTTCTTCAAATAGTTCTTCCTCAGCTTCTGCTTGGTTCTCCGTCTCGGATCGTGATTCGGGCTCTTCACAGCCCAACATCAGCATCACTAATAAGATTAAAATGCTATAGTACCGAAGTTTTTTCAATGTTTTTTAACTGTTTAGCTCCGATTTTTACCACATCCCGGATCGTTTTTTCAAGCGGACCTTTGTGCCAGGCACCGGCAGCTTTTTTGTGGCCGCCGCCGCCAAGCTCGCGCGCCCACTCATTAACGTCAATATCACTACGAGATCGAAGGCTGATTCGTACACCATCATCAAAAAAATCTTTCATCAGGATGGCCGCTTTAATTCCCGACAGGCTGAGAGGATAGCTTACAAAACCTTCACAATCAGCCGGAGATGCCTTCGCTTCCGAAAGCATCTCATCTGTAACGCTCATGACTGCAATTTGATTATTTTCGAAAAGCTGAATCGTTTTCAGGGCTTCACTCAGTAATTTATACTGCTCAACCGATTTATTGGAATAGATCACCTCTATGATCTCATTGGGCCTGAAACCACCTCTTCGGAGCAGTTCCGCCACGGTTTGAACTGTTTCGGCCGTCACACTCTCAAATTGCAGCGAGCCGGTATCGGTGATGATTCCCGTATAGAGAGCTTTTGCTATCTCTTCATCGATCAGGGCGGGATCACTTTCCATAAAAAGTTTAAAAATCAGTTCCGCAGTCGACGCGGCTTTAACCACGGAAATAGCAATTTCAAACGAATCTTCAGGGTCAGGATGATGATCAATCATCCAGAGTGGAGCCTTTTCATCCTGTTTATCATGCCAGTCGGCAAATGCCCCAAAACGTGAAAGAGCATTTCCGTCTATCATTATAAAGAGGTCACACGATTCAAAAATAGCCTCATCAGGTTTTTGCACGGGGTGGTAGCTCAGGAGCCAGTCAAGATTCGGTGGTACATCATCATCGTTAAAAGCCGTCGTTTTAATTCCGTTTGCTTTAAGCCACCGGCAGAGGGCTACCTGCGAACTGATACAGTCTCCGTCGGGACGGATGTGTGAAATCACCCCCACATGATTATAATTCTTAATTTTCCTGATAAATTCTTTAAACATAAAATTCTTTAGCGCTTCGCCTGTTTATCTTTTTAATGCTGCCTGCAAATGACAACTGGTTTTCTTCTGTTTATTTGCTGATTTTCAACAGACCGGAATTTTCGGTCTCGAAAAATAAAGTTTCCAAAAATGGCGCTTCTCAGCTTCGTTCGCAAACTTTTTATTTTTAAAAAATAACGGTTTTATACCGAAAAGGTTTCCCTGTTTTTTATGAAAGTAATTATTCTGTGCGACGGTGAACACCCACTGAAAGATCAAATCAGTGTAGAGGTGAACCAGGCCTCCCTTTTAATTGCTGCCGACGGAGGTGCTGTAACGGCCCGGACTCTCGGCCTGCGTCCTGATGTTATCATCGGTGATCTGGACAGCTACCAGCCAACAGGTGAGGAAACTGCAGAACTTGTCCACGATACCGACCAGGAAACCAACGACCTGGAAAAAGCGCTCATTTATGCAAAAAAACGGGGGGCTTCGGAGGTCACTATCTACGGTGCTACGGGGAAGCGATTGGATCACACACTGAAGAATTTATCGGTTCTGCTTCAGTTCAACCCGGTTTTTTCATCCATACGGATCATAGACCGCTTTTCTACCATCCGGATGATAGAATCGCCCTTCAGAGAAAATTTCCCCCTTAATACATCTGTCTCACTGTTTCCTCTGTCGGGCAGAGTTGAGGGCATCACAACAAAAGGGCTGAAATATCCACTGACCAATGGGATTCTTGAAAACGGAATTCAGGATGGCAGTTCGAATGAAACGGTAATAAAAAGAGTCGAAATTGAGTTCAAAAAGGGAGACCTTCTGCTGATTATTAACAATCAAACCGATCGGTTTTGAGTTCTGATTTTTCCTGGATTGACTGGATTTTTGTAGCGGCCTACTTTTTTTTCCTGATCTGGATTAGCTGGAAAAGAGGCTGGAAGGCTGATTCAGAAGAAGATTTTCTGCTCAGCGGCCGTAAAGTTACACTGCCTGCATTTGTTGCTACTCTTGTCTCCACCTGGTACGGCGGCATCCTTGGAATCGGCGAATGGAGCTACCAGTTTGGCATTTCACAATGGCTGATTCTTGGAGTGCCCTTCTACATTTTTTCTGCTCTTTTTGCGGTTTTCCTGGCCGGCAAAATTCGTCTTAACAAAGCACTTACTATTCCGGAAGCGATCGCTAACGCCTACAGTAAGCGCGCCGGAAGAATCAGTGCGCTGCCCATTTTTATTTTGGTGAGCCCCGCACCCTATATTTTAATGCTTGGACTGCTGTTCCAGTTTATAACCGGAGGTAATGCGCCATTCCTTTTATACGCCTCTCTTGTTGCGCTATTTTCGGTACTCTACATAACCATCGGCGGTTTTGGTGCGGTGATACGCACGGACATTCTCCAGGTTATACTGATGTTCGGCGGTTTCATTATTCTGCTGATCTATGCTGCGATGGAGTTTGGCGGCTTCGCCACTCTGCTCGGTTCCCTGCCCTCCGGCCATCTTGATATCACCGGAGGCAACACATGGCAGTACATCCTGGTCTGGTTCTTTATTGCACTTTGGACCTTTGTTGATCCCAGCTTCCATCAGCGTGCAGCCGCGGCAGAGTCTCCCTCAACCGCCCGAAAAGGAATTTTCTACTCCATCGGCTTCTGGATGTTTTTCGACTTTCTAACCTGTTTTGCCGGTCTATACGCATTTGCCATTTTAGGTGTCGGGCTGGAACAACCGGTCCTTGCTTACCCAATCCTGGCCGATCAGATCCTGCCGGTGGGTATCAAAGGCCTCTTTTTCCTTTCTCTCCTGGCCACCATTATGTCAACACTCGACAGCTATCTTTTTATCTCCGGCCAAACACTTGGGCGCGATTATCTGCTCAAATATTTTCCAACGGCCAATCCCAACTTTCTTACGAGAATCAGTATACTTATTTCTGCTATACTTGGAATTTTTCTCATCATCATCTATCCGAGTGTAATTGATCTTTGGTACGTAATCGGCTCCATTTTTATTCCAGGCCTGCTCATTCCGGTTCTCGGGATTTATCTTGAAGCGTTTCGGCTGCCCGGCCCGCTCGCATTTTATTCCATCATATTGTGTACGCTGGTCTCTCTCACATGGCTGGTTCTCGGCACCCTCTTTCCAGACATCAACGGCGGATATGCCTTTTACGGAATTGAACCCTTCTATCCCGGCTTGTTTACTGCGATTGGTTTGTGGCTGTATGGACGCTTATAATCCGCAATTCAGACATTTTCGATCCTTCCGCCATACCGTGCGCACAAAATTCCCCCAACCACTACAGCTGAACCCACATACTGCCAGAACTGAAGGCTCTCTCCCAGCAGAAGAATCCCGAATAGGAGGCCCAGAACGGGCACCAGGTTTTGGTAGGTGGCTGCACGGACTGCTCCTACACGATGAATGGCATTGTTCCAGATAACATAAGCAAGCCCGATGGCGAGCATACCACTGAAAACCATTCCACCGTATGCCGGGGCAGACACCTCCATCCATTCCGTTCTGTGAAAGTGGGGAATGGCGATGAGAACCAGACACACAGCCCCGAGGGAAGTCATGAATGCTGAAAATTGCAACGGTGTATATCGGGTGAGGAAGTTTTTGGAGAAAATTGTATACACACCCAGCACAATCGCAGCAAGTGTGATGATAAGATCACCACGAAACGTATCAGACTGGATTGAGATCGGTTCCTCTCCTGTTGTAATGATTAAAACCACACCAATAAATCCCAAAACAATCCCAGTCCCTTTCAGCCGGTTCAGAAATTCAACCGAAAAAAGGTGAGAACCCAATGCCACCCAGATTGGAATGGTACCAAGCATAATGGCTGCATTTGCGGCAAGAGTCAGGTCAATTCCGATGATAAACAACCACTGGTAGAGAAGATTTCCTGACAGCCCAAGAAAAGTGAGCGGCACCCAGTCCGCTTTCGAAATTTTGAAGGTTTCCCCTCTGTAAAAAACGATCCCCCACAAAAAAAGTGCCGCCAGGATAAACCTCAAAGCATTAAAACTGTACGGATCAATCTCAGAAAGACTCGCCTTGATAACAGTAAAATTGAGTGCCCAGATTAAGGCAATAAAAAAAAGTGAGAGCTCTGTGATAAGCTGTTTTTTCGGCTGATTCATGATTCAGTTTCGGTGAAGCGTTGAATATATGCAGAAATTGGGATAAAAAAAGTTGCAATAGTAATATTATAACTATTATATTTATGACCATGAGAAATAAAGCTAAAAAATCACCCGTGGCGCTGGCTGTACTGGCGCTGTTATTTGAAGAACCGATGCATCCATACAGGATGTGGCAGCTCATTAAAGAGCGTTCAAAAGACGAAGTTGTAAATGTCAGGTATCGGAATACCCTATACCAGACAATCGACCGGCTTGTGAGGGATGAACTGATTTCCAAAAAAGAGACCCGAAAGGAGGATAATCGTCCTGAACAGACCCTCTACCAGTTAACCGGCCGCGGCAGGGAAACCGCCCTCTCATGGATGAGGCAGATGCTTGCTGAACCCGCTGATGAATTCCCCGAATTCCCGGTAGCACTCGCATATCTGCCGATGCTTAGTGTGGAAGAAGTAATAACCCTGCTTGGAAAACGGCTTGAAAAGCTGGATGCTGAAAAAATCCGGATTGAGAAGCAGATCACCCCGGTGCAGGATAAAATCCCAAGATTATTTCTGCTTGAAATGGAATTTATTCTCGCAAAGCTTCAATCCGAAATCAAATGGGTCCGGGCACTTCTTGATGACCTGAATGAGGGTACTATTTATTGGGATGAGGCCTGGCTAAACTCAATTCTCGAACAATTCAAAAATAAACCTTAAACAAAACGGAAGTAAATTATGAGTGAATATATCATTATTACCCTGATCATAATGCTTGGAATTCTCTGCTCTGTGATTGCATGGCAGGTTTTTTCCATAGGAAAAACAGCTGTGGAAAAAGATTCAGGCGGACTGGAATTTTCAGAAAAGCTGGAGGTTTTGCAAAATGAATGCAAACAGCTCAGGGAGGAGATCGTCGCATTAAATGCAAAGCTGAAAAATTCCTGAAACAGTTTATCATCCTGAGAATTGTTTCTCTCAAAAGGCGGATTGCCAAAAATATTACACAACTCTGAATACTGAATACAATCTAGCAATCCGTCTTTAGCTTTACATTCATTTCGGACTAACCCGGAAATCTCACCAAGAAATTTTTTTCTCAGCAAGGCGAATATAAAATGACAGCGGAGACGTAACTGAGTACGTTGAGCACGTCATTTTATATTCAACGCAGCTGAGGGGGAAATTTCGACGAAAAAACAGACTGTCATATTTAAAACATCATAAAATGGAATTTAAGAGTATATACATCAAGTCCTTACTATCCTATCATATTATTATCTGTGAGATATCCGGGCTAAACCTTAGAATTAGCTATCAGAAGTAACAGATTACGAAGGCAGCCTTCAACTGTTTAATTCGGGTTCATTTAAAATAATTTTGTAGGAACGAATTAAAAAAAGTGATAGTTTTGACTGATATTCAATTAATGACCGACAGTCAAAACTATAAATGAAACTCACCCGGAAAGAACGAGAGCGGATTGCCCGCAGGGAATTAATCATCGACGCCACAGAAAACCTGATTGACAGGCTTGGAATCGACAATATAACCATGGATACAATCGCAACAGAAGCTGAAGTAGGCAAAGGCACCCTTTACCTGCACTTTAAAAGCAAAAAATCGATCTATCTTGCGATTTCTGAAAGAGGCTCCAGGCTTCTGAACCACGCATTTGGCAAGGCTCTTCTCAAAGAACTGCCCGGATTAAAACTGATTGAAGAACTGGGTCGAACTTACCTGAAATTTGTCCAGGAAAACCCTGTTTATTTTACAGTTTTCAACTATTATGAAAGCTTAATCAATGATGATGATCTTGCCCAGAGTGAACTCGCACAACGTTGCGAAGAGAGTGCCAGGGAGGCTATGACCTATATTGTGAGAGCCCTGCAAATTGGCATGCAAGACGGTTCCATTAATAATAAGTATGACCCGCATGAGCTCGGAATTGTAATATGGGGGGCCTCAAGAGGAGTTATACACATGGCATTTCACAAGCAGAAAAAACATCACATGAAAATTCTTGATGATGTCAACTTCAGCCTGCAATCGCTCGTCAGTAATTTTATTGAACTGATTGGAACAGGAATGGCAAATGACCAGCAGTCAAAAAATAATTGAAACAAACCCAAAATCAGTTCGTACTATGGAACTGTTTTGTCAAAATTAAAAATAAGAGTCAGATCTTTTACCAATGAAAATAAAGGCAACTTTAACACTGCTTTTACTGATCATACTAACCCTGCCTGCAAAGCCCGGTTTCTCGCAGCAGACAGATTTTGAAGATTTTAACGGGGATGAGATTACCATTACGCTGGACGAAGCGATTCAGATCGCACTCATCAACAACTATATGATCCGTAAAGGCCTGCTCGACGTAGAATATGCAGAAGCGCAAATAAGGGAAGCGTGGGGATCCGTTTATCCCCAGGTAAACAGTTCAGGGTCTTATACCCGTAACCTCAGAACCCCAAACCCGTTTGCCGGTTCCGATGCGGGGGGAATTTTTGAAACTTTGGGAGCACTGGACTGGCTCGCATATAACGAAAGTGCCCGCACAGACAACGACCCTGACACCAACCCTATCCCGTTTGATGAGTTTATCGATCGACAGGAGCAAGGCTACCGTGATGCTGGTATCACACCGCCCGGCATGGACGGCACCAATCCTTTCGCAGTTGAAAACCAGTTTGAATTCGGGCTTTCGGTTTCCCAGACCCTATATAACGGCGCAGCATTTGCAGCCATCAGGGGCGCAAGACAGGTGCGGGAACTGAATGAATACCAGATGGAACTTGAACGCCAGCAAGTTGTTGACCAGATTAAAAGTTCATTCTACACAGCACTGCTTGCCAAAGAACAGCTTGAAGTACTTAAAGCAAGTGTGGAGCGCCTTGAAATAACCGTAGAGGAAACTAAAAAATCGGTTGCAGCAGGTATACTGTCGAAGTACGACCGGATAAGCGCCGAAGTAGAACTGGTTAACCTCGAAACCAACCTGATTGAAGTTGAAAATCAGACTGAACTGGCGGTAAAAAACCTGGCGCTGCAATTAGGCATTCCTACAAGAACAAAAGTCAATCTGAGAGGTTCACTTGTCTATGAGGAGTCGCTGGAACCGGAACTGTTCGACACTGAACTTGCCTACGAACTCGCCATTCAGCAGCGTCCGGACGTCAGCCAGACAGAAGGAATGATCGATCTGCTGAAAGTAGAACGAGACATTACACGCTCATCATTTTTACCTTCCGTGAATGCGTTTGCCAATGCCGCCTATATTGGCCAGGTTCCCTCCAACCGAACGATGGTCAGGCCGGTTGAAGGCGAAGATTTTTCATTCCAGACAGAATCCCGCAGGTTTTTTGATCAATCTTATTGGAATCCGGCCGTAGCTGTGGGTCTCCGCTTCAACTGGACTCTGTTCAACGGCTTCCAGAACCGTATGAGAGTAGAGCAAAACAATATCTCCATCAGACAGGCAGAAATTGATAAAGAGTTCCATAATAATGCCGTCTACCTGGAAATTGAACAGGCAGTACGCAATCTCGAAACTGCCCTTAAACGTATCCAGAGCCAGGAAAGAAATATAGAGCAGGCCGAACTAAACTACCAGTTTGCATCAAGGCGACTGCAAGAGGGAGTAGGAACGCCGCTGCAGGAACGACAAGCCTCTTCCCTCCTTGATCAAAGCAGACTGAACTATCTGTCTGCTGTATATGACTACCTGGTTGCCCTCAGTGAATACGAAAAAGCCATTGGAAAGCCCATTATTCAAGATTAAACAGAACAAAAAAATTATCGAAACCATGTTAAAAAAAGGTATAAATATCGGAATCGTCATATTACTGGTTGCTTTTACCGCAGCTTGTAACGGGGACGAAGAGACCGCAGAAAACAACAACGGGGTGCGGGTAATGCCGGTTGAAACCGTAACCATTGAAATCGGGGAGTTTGAAGATTACATACGCCTTACAGGAACGATGGAAGCTCTTGAAGATGCCACCATATCTTCAGAAGCATCCGGACGAATTCTCTCCATCAGCGATCGCGGCCAGCGTGTAAACCGGGGCGATATCATTGCCCGTCTCGACGACCGTGTAATCCGCGCACAGTATGAAGCGGCCAAAACAGGTTTCGAACTTGCTGAAGACACCTATAACCGTCTTGAAGCACTTTACGCCGATTCGATCATCAGCACACAGGACTTCAGAAGTGCCCGTTCTCAGCGAGATCAGGCCAAAGCTCAACTCGACCAGGCAGAAAAACAACTTCTCGACTCCAATGTGCAGGCACCATTTAACGGGCGGGTTGAAGAGCGAATGGTTCGTATCGGCGAACTTATCAATCCCGGTCAGCCGGTAGTACGGCTTGTAAACACCGACAGAGTGCGTGTTTTGGCCGGTATTCCGGAACGATACTCCGGAGAAATTGAAGAAGGCTCAGAAGCTGTTATTAATTTTCGCTCTGCAGGAGGTGAATCACGTACAAGCCGGATCACCTATGCCGGAAATGTGATTGACCCCGACACCCGAACCTACACCGTAGAGATCGAATTGGATAATCCGGGGAATCGGATCAAACCCGATATGGTTGTGGAACTTCAGGTTAAACGAACCACTCTGGACGGTGTCATCATCATCCCGAGAACTGCGGTTCTGAGAGATGAAGAGGGAATCTCGGTATTTCGAGCAAGAGAGGAGAACGGTATTAAATACGCTGAGCTGGTCGAAGTACGAACCGGCCTCGCAACCGGTCCGCTGATCCAGATAATTGACGGCCTTGAAGAGGGAGACGAAATTGTAGTTTCGGGGATGAGAACTCTCAGCTCGGGGGATGAACTGAATATCATACAAACCGAAACCAATCTTGAGCGAGCCGAACGCCTCAGAGAAGCCGAACGCCCTGTTGTCTCTTTCTGAAAAACAGATCCCATCAAAAGAGTTTGAACATTTTGAATAGGCACTTTTTATGAAACTAACTGAAATTACTTTAAAAAACAGAACGGCCATTATTGTATTGACGGCGATTCTGGTCGTTGCCGGGGCGTTTAGTTACAGTACCATCCCGAAGGAATCGAATCCGTCAATTGAGATACCGATATTTATCATCAATACTATATACCCGGGAATATCTCCCTCTGATATGGAATCTCTGGTAACCCAACCCATTGAACGAGAACTGCAGGGAATAAACGGGGTTACCGATATCCGTTCCACTACTACCGAGAGTTTTAGCAGCGTGGTTGTGGAGTTTGACCTGGACGTGCCGATGACGGAAGCCAGTCAGCGGGTTCGCGAAAGGGTGGATTTGGCCAGAACCGAACTACCGCCCGATGCCGAGGAACCTTTTATCATTGAGATCGACCTCGACGATTTCCCGATTATGACCGTAAACCTGGCCGCCGATTATCCGCTCTCCCGGCTAACAGAGGTGGCAGAACGCCTTGAAGATGCCATCGAAGCAGTTTCCGGTATTCGTGAAGTAGAAGTGATCGGAAGTGTGGAACGTGAAGTTCAGGTTAACGTAGATCTTGCATCACTGAATGGTTACGGCCTTGGATTCGGTCAGCTTGTAAACGCCATTCAGGGACAAAACCTTACCATTCCCGGCGGTACGGTTGACGTGGATATGATGAGTTATCTAATTCGGGTGAGCGGTGAATTCAGGGAACCATCAGAAATTGAAAATCTTGTAGTAGCCCGGCCGATGGGCGAAGGACCGCATGGCCCCGGATTGGTCTATATGAGAGACGTTGCCGAGGTGCTTTTCGGGTTCAAAGAACGCGAGAGTTATGCGCGGCTTCGTGCTTACAAGGTTGAAGAAAACGGGCAGAAAGTCGACCTGCCCGACGACCAGATCCAGGACAATCAGGTAATCAGCCTCAACATCAAAAAAAGGCCTGGTGTAAATATCCTTGATACTGCCGCTGAAGTGATGGAGGTTGTAGAAAACTTCGCAATGCCTCCCGGAACAAGTGTATTGATTACCGGTGATGTCAGTGAAGATGTAACCAAACTCATTTCAGATCTCGAAAACAGTATCATCAGCGGTATGCTGTTCGTAATACTTGTTCTGGTTTTCTTTTTAGGGGTGCGCAATGCACTGCTGGTAGGAACCGCCGTGCCGCTCTCAATCCTGGTAGGCTTCATTGTGCTCATCACACTTGGGCACTCGGTCAATTTTATTATCCTGTTTAGTTTGATTATTGCACTCGGTCTATTGGTGGATAACTCCATTGTGGTGGTGGAAAATATCTATCGCTACAGGGAGATGGGCTATGAGAGGTTCGAGGCCGCCAAACTGGCAACCGATGAAGTGGGTTATGCACTTATTGCCGCCACCTCTACCCTGCTTGCAGCCTTTATACCTATGACCTTCTGGCCCGGTATTATTGGTCAATTTATGGGATATCTCCCCATGACACTGATTATTGTACTGCTCTGTTCTCTTTTTGTGGCGCTTGTTCTCTATCCTGTGCTCACGGCCTATGTTGTAAAACTGGAGGATGAAAAAAGTCAGCCAAGATCCAACTTTGTAAAAGGCCTTGGACTGGGAATTGCGATTTTCCTGGCAGTTGCCATCGGAATGGCCAACCTTACCACGCTGTTTGTAACCATACTGACGATACTTTTCTTCTTCTTCTCCTATAGATACGTTATTAAACCGCTCTCACAGATTTTTACAAATCGTACGCTGCCCAGAATTTTGCAATACTATAAAGTGATGCTTCGCTCGTTTCTGAAGCGTGACTATCGCCCAAAAAATGCACTGCTTCGTAACACGCTCGCATTGGGAAGCCTTGCACTGGCATTGGTGCTTACCATCTTCGGAGGCATCATCAGTATGTTTTCACCGGCATCAGGAATTATCTTTGGCATTGCAGGAATCGTTGGACTGATTGGATTTATTATGGTTCTGGTTCACTTTCTGGAAACGATGTTTCGCGGGGGAAAAGTATCTGTCATTGCTGGCCTGGTACTGGGTATTTTCAATGCGGTTGTACTCTTTTTGATCTCATTTCGTGAACCTGTATCGCCCGATGTCTGGATAGTTCTGCTTTTTATCCCTGCATTGCTGGTGATTTTGGGGGCACTCGGCCTCTTTCGAAAAAAAGATACACCGCTTATTCTCACTGACAATCGTGCCCTGCTGCTCAATTCTGTGATGGGTTCGCTGTTTGCCATCTTCGCGATGTTTTCTCTGGCACCGACCGGTGTGGAGTTTTTCCCTGAAACCGATCCCAACCGAATTGTAGTAGAACTGGAAGGCCCCATCGGAATGAATGTTCATGCCGGTAATGAAATCGCCAAAAATGTTCAGCAGCGAATTTACGATTTGATTGAACGCGACCCAAACGTTCGTTCAAACATCGAGAGCATCCAAACCAATGTGGGTGTTTCCGGCGATCCCTTCTTCGGGGGAGGAGGACAAAGCCCCGAACTTTCCAGGCTTACCATAAACCTTGTGGATTTTGGCGACCGGATAGAACCTTCGGCGATGACCATGACCAAACTTAGAGAAGTGGTGCGCGATATCCCGGACCTGATGATTAAAATAGATGGCGAACAGGTAGGGCCGCCTACCGGAGCACCGGTAAATATAGAGGTCTCAGGTGAAGATTTTGATGAGATTGTCCGTATCACGCAGGATATCACACAAATTCTGGTAGAAGCTTCAGCTTCACAGCGTGTACCCGGCCTTGTGGATGTACGTAACAACGTAAGCGGCGGTTTACCGGAATATCGCATTCTCGTGGATTATGAGAGTGCAAGCCGGTTTGGCCTCAGTATGTCCGACATTGCCCAGACCATAAGAATTGCCAACAACGGGCTGGAAGCGAGTAAATGGCGGGATGGCGAAGATGAATACGATATCGTGGTGCGGCTGCGGCCGGAAGATCGCCAGAACCTGGAAAGCCTCCGTAATCTGAATATACGCACACAGACAGGTACAAGCGTGCCTCTCGTCTCGGTGGCTTCATTTGAAGAAGGATCAGGCCTTGGAAGTATCACAAGGCTTAATCTCCAGCGAACTGCCACCGTAGAAGGAGAAGCTGCTCCCGGCTTCAGCGGCCCGGAAGTGTTGATGGATGTTCAGGAACTTCTCGCCGAATATGAACAAAACCTTCCGCCCGGCTATACCATGAAGTACACCGGTGAAAGCGAGGAACAGGATGAGGCGTTCGGATTTCTCACAACAGCCCTTCTTGTGGGTTTTGCCCTCATTTTCCTTGTGATGCTGGCAAAGTTCAACAACATTGTTGCTCCGTTCATCATCATGACGGCAGTGGGCCTCAGCCTGCTTGGGGTTCTTCTCGGACTGATTCTTACCCGTACTGCTTTCGGGCTGATGACGTTTATTGGCATTATCTCACTGGCCGGTATTGTTTGTGTAAACAATATCGTACTGATGGATTATGTGAAACAGCTCACCGAAAAAGGACTTCAAAAAAAGAATGCCATCATCGAAGCCGGGCTGATCCGTTTCAGGCCGGTCATACTTACTGCCCTGACAACTATCCTGGGACTGGTACCGCTCACATTTGGCATTAACATCGACTTTGTGGAGCTGTTCATAAGTTTTGATCCTAAGTTTCAGCTTGGCTCAGAGAATACTGCATTCTGGGGGCCGATGGGAATTGCTATTATCAGCGGCCTGACATTTGCCACCTTCCTTACTCTTGTAGTGGTTCCGGTGCTCTATTCTACTTTTGATTCGGTTTCACAGCGGCTTTCACGGCTTAAATAAATTTCTTTGGTAATTTTGGACAGGCTTACAAGAATCAGGGTGAGTTCTGTCCAAATTTTCTTATTTTTTGACTTCCCTGAATCAGATTTGACCGAAATTTCAAAACTGTAAGATTTTTATTTATCAAAGTGCATGGCTCAAACCGAATATTTTTGCCATAAACCATAAAAACGGGAAACCGCTGACACCCGACTGTTTTCTAATTCTTCGAATCGATACATAGCTAACTTAACCCGATTACTGTGATTCAAAGACCACAAACCGTTTATCTTTTTTTTGCTGTTATTCTGAACCTTGCCGTATTTTTCAATCCGCTATACAGCAGCGCCATGGCAGATCCGGCCCATTGGATTGGCTTGGGACTGGCAATATCGCTCACTATAGCCATGATCATCGCTTTTGTTTCGATCTTTCTTTTCAAAGACCGAAACAGACAGCTCAAAATCGTAAAACTGGGCACATATCTTCAGATTACAGGCCTTGGGTTTGGTGCTGGCGTACTTTTTTCACTGGGAGGAATCGGTCCGCACCTGTGGCCAGAAGCCCTGGGTTTTCTGTTTGTGATCCTTTCTCTCTGCATGTACTGGCTGGCTGGCCGTGGGATCAAAAAAGATGAAGAACTGGTTCAGTCGATGGACAGAATCAGATAGATGGCTAATCAAGACATACCTCTTCTGAAAGTCATCCTCCTGCTCGCAGTGGGACTGCTTACATTCGGTTTTGCACCTATCCTGGTGCGGTTAGCTACCGATGTAGAACCGCTGACCCTTGCTGCCATGCGCACCGGTTTTGCTGTACTATTCCTCCTTCCGTTCTGGCTACCCAAAAAAGCATCTCTGCAAGAATTGAAAGAAAACGGCGCCAGGCCAGTGCTTCTCATTGCTGCAGGTGTATCACTGGGCATGCATTTCACACTTTGGATTTGGTCACTACACCACACTTCAGTGGCTTCCGCTTCGGTGCTGGTCACCATCCACCCCGTGATGCTCATTGTAGCAGAAAGCCTGATATTTAAAAAGAATTTTCGCCCTCTGGTCTGGATTGGGGTGTTTATCGCTTTCGGGGGATCGGTGCTGCTTGGTATAGCTGATGACACCCACGCAGGCCAGTTCCCCAATGCGCTGATGGGTAATATCATGGCATTCTCTGCAGCAGTAATTTTTGTTCTCTACTTTATGCTGGGCCGATCTATCCGGCAACACACCGAATGGATCGATTACGTATTTTATGTTTACCTCTATGCGGCTATTACCTGTGGAATTTTTACACTGATCATTTCCGGCGGTTTTCCGTATGTGAGCGGTTCGGCTATTATAGTGGGGATTGCCCTGGCCATCGGCCCCACCATTATCGGCCACGGCTCCATGAATTATGCAGTTAAATACGTATCACCTACTCTCCTCTCTACACTTATCTTGTCGGAGGCGGTTTTTGCAGCCGTTGCCGCCTATTTTATTTTCGGCGAAATTCCGTCCAATTTATCCATGATTGCCATGCTGATCATAATGACCGGTGTTTCCTTCAGCTGGACCCGCCGCCTTACCCGAAAACCCGTCAGAAAGAATAAGTAACAGAAACCGTAATATTTCTGCTAAGTCCGTCGAGCGAGCTTGCATGTTCGCGATAGGATGTATCTAAAAGATTATCTGCAAAGACTTTAAACTTTAATGCGCTGATACCCTCATAAACCGAGATAAACTGAATATTCACAAACCCGTCCGTGCCATACTTCGAAATCCGGTTGTCTCCATACTCCATCGGGGAAAGCCTGCGATGCGGTAAATTATAGCGTACTTGCGGCCTGAGTGTCAGTTTCGGGATCGTTTCAAAACTGAGGTATGCCAGTCCGTTTGCCGGAGGTATCCGGTCTACCGGCTCTCTGCTTCCATCAGGATTGGTAACATCACCCCAATTATAAGTGAATGTAGCTCCTGCATTTATATCCCCCCGGATTGCGAGTTTTGAGCCAAATTCCACTCCGACCAGGTTTATGGACCCGGCATTGGCGGAAATTACCTCCACAAATTCATCGGCTGTTTGAACGGATTCTCCTTCACGAATAATTCCGCCATACCTGGTGACGATATTTCCGGTGAGAACACGCTCAATTTTGTCGAAATAGTGCAGCCAGAAAAGATGGGTTTCGAACGAAATTACACCAGACCTCAAATGCAGTCCCATATCCAAACTCAGAGATTTTTCCGGAACAAGGTCAATATTGGGGGACTGGAACTGATCGGAACGCCTGATTCCGACTTCGGAAAGGTCAGCAACGTTGGGTGCCCGGAATCCGGTTGATATATTTCCAGTAAGATCAAAGTGCCTGGTGAGTGAATAACGCGCACCGGCAGAACCGGTCAGTTGAGTAAATAATTCGCTATACGGATCAAAACCCCGGTTGGTTTCCGTACCCTCAAAGGGGATGCGGTTATAGATAACAGAGTAACGAACACCCGACTCCATCAAAAATCGTGATGATACATGGTAATCTGCATGAATAAAAAGCCCGCCTGAAATGATTTCGGAGCCATCAGGGTAGCGTGGCAGCCCATACGTAACGCCATCGATTTGTGTGATACTTTGTATCTCTTCGTATGTAAAATCACCGCCCCAGCTCAGTGTAATGCTTTCTGATACTGGTGAAATAAAATCAGCCGAAAAAAGCCACTGATCACTCCGGTTCCTGTCTGTAAGCCGTTCATCGGCCAGGGTGAATGCAGCATCACGCTCGGATGAATTATGAGAAAAATATGGCTTATCGCCAAAATCTCTCTCCACGCGGTCGTCCTGAAGTCTGTGGAAACCAGCTCTCAGCCTCATACTGGAAATAACTGAATTTCTGCCCCCGCTCATAAATGTGATACTGTGTGCAGAAAATGCAAGCGGAGCTGTGTTTGAATAGTAGCCGCTTCGCGGAGAGGTGGGTGTTGGTTCCAGTTCCACATCGTAGCCCATCATCATCCGGTCAAGCCGGGGTGAATCTGGAATGCGGCTGAAGTAACTGGCCACTGTAAACTGGCTGTTATCATTCACCCGAACACGTCCCGAAGCGTTAACAGCGCCAAAATTCATTTCGGCAAGATTCAGTTTGCTTCCGTATGGAAACCAGCGGGCATCAACAGAAGTGTCAGGCATCCGGTAATACTGAAAATCGCGCCAGGTACCGTTCAGCGAAAGAGCAAAGCGCTCCTGCTGATGTGTGATTTTCCCGGATGCAGTTCGTTCACCGGTTCCGCGAAAATTTGTCTGAAGCAGAAGATCTGCAACAGTTGAGGTAGTGTCGCTGTAGGAAGGAATATCGGGTTTTACATGAATACCTCCGGAAAGAGCATCACTTCCATAAAAAACAGATACCGGCCCCCGGTAGACCTGGATTTCATCGACTGCGAAAGGATCAATCACTGCAAAGTACTGGTTTTGGCCGGATCGGGTAAATCCGGGATTCAGCCTGAAATTGTTGAACAGGTAAAGAACATCCCGCCCCGATCGACCCCGGACATAGACACTTCCCTGGCCAATCGTAGTCTGCTGAACATATACACCGGGTTCGGCACGCAGCATTTCGGGTGCTGACGCGCGAATGGTCATAGCCATGTCCGATGGTTTAATCCTGTTTACTGCAATTGGCCTCGACTCATGATCACTAATTTGAATACGATCTGCCGCAACAGTGATCTGTTCACTCTCAAGAGTGGTGCGTTCCAGCTCAATCTGCAGGTCGGTTTCGGGCTTTTCGATGGTTATTTCGACGGTTTTATACCCGATATATGATATAGTAAGCTTAACCGGGAACTCATCCACCTCCAACTCAAAAAAGCCCTTTCGATCCGACTGAGTGCCTTTCTCAATTTCGTATACAGCAACAGTTGCACCCAGTACTGGCCGATTATCTTGCTCGTCTGTAATAAAACCGGTAATTTGTGCGTTAACAGTAACTGAATAGAAAAGTATTGCAGTAAAACAAACAAACTTGGCAATTGGTAGTAAAGAGGATTTCAAGAGACTAACCCTTTTCCGTTCGTAAAATGATTAATTATGTGTAACCGAATTTCAGAGAATTGATATAACCTCAGAAGATAACGTTATCCGAATAGATTGATTGTTTTCTTTATACCACCTTCTTCTCTAAACAGGAACCAACCTGTATTATATGGAAATTATAGCATCCCTTTTTAAAAAAGCAGTCCCAATTTTTATACTTTCTCTGTCCCTTCTTGTCGTTTCATGTGGCAGCAATGACAGCGACAGAGACCTGTCCCGTGATAGTCTGCTCACAACAATTGAGCCGATTGAACGGGATTTCGAAGATATAAAAAGGAGCGGCGTACTTCGAATGATAACTTATTACAGTTCCAACACCTATTTTTTAAATCAGGGAATTGAGGTAGGCTTTGAGTATGAATTGCTGCGTGAATTTGCCAGAGAAAATGACCTGGCCGTTGAAGTAGTGATTGTGGGTTCAAATGAAAACCCCTTCGACCTGCTGAACAAAGGTGTAGGCGATGTAATCGCTGCAAATTACACTATCACCCCCGAACGCCGGCGTGTGGCAAATTTTTCGCGCCCATACAATATTGTTGACCAAATGCTGGTCTACTCTTCACAACAGCGAAAAAGGCCGCAAACTATCGAAGAACTTTCCGGTTCAGGAATTCCCATTTCTGTTCGAAAAAACAGCTCATACCACTTCCGTCTTTTAGATCTGATTGACGAGGGATATGATCTGAATATCGACCTGATAGAAGACGGTATGGAAACCGAAGCGGCATTGGTTCAGGTTGCCAATGGAAATTTCAGGGCAACCGTGGCTGATGATAACATGTTCCATGCGGCAAATCGTTACATCGACGGACTTCTTGACGGCCCCACCATTGCCACGGCCGATACGATTGCCTGGGCTGTCAGAACCAACGCCCCGGACCTGGAATCACGAATGAACCGGTTTCTCTACAAACATTTTCGGATTTCCGAAGACCGGGAACGGCCGCGACGTTCTACCTTTTTAAATGTTCTCCGCCGCAAATATTTTGAGCAAAGCAGGCAAATGGCCGAATATTACAACCCCGAATGGCAGTACCAGTCAATCGGAATCATTTCACCTTACGATGACCTCGTAAAACAGGTAGCCGATTCGCTGGACCTCGACTGGCTTCTCCTTACTGCAATGATTGCCCAGGAATCGAGTTTTAACCCCAACAGTAAAAGCTGGGCCGGTGCTGTAGGGTTGATGCAGATAATGCCTCAGTTCGTGGATGTTGAGTACGAAGAGCTTTACGATCCTGTGACCAATGTCCAGGTGGGTGCCAACATTATCAGAGAGCATCTGGATCATTACTCCTACCTCGATGATGCAAACCAATGGGCATTTGCCCTTGCAACCTACAATGTAGGCATTGGCCATATGGCCGATGCCCGGAGGCTGACAATTGACCGGAACAAAAATCCTAATGAATGGGAGTACGTCTCAGAATCGCTTTTGAGACTGATGCAGCGACGCTACTACCAAAATGCAAGGCATGGTTTTGCCCGCGGTATTGAACCGGTAAAATATGTGGAAGAAATCATGAACCGGTACAGAACCTATCAAACCGTTATTGCACTGGCCGAACACCAGCAGAGTACCGGCTTAACCAATGCACTGAGCCCCAGTATTTAATCCAGTGCTTTGATGATCAGAAGGGTTAAATCATCAGCCAGTTTATGGCCCGAAAAATCTTTTACTTCATCTACAATGGCGTCGAGGATATCAGCTGATGATTTTTCCCGGTTATTGATGATACATTTCATCAAACGTTTTTCCCCAAATTCTTCCATGTCATGGGGAGCCATCGCTTCATTAACACCATCGGTATAACAAACCAGCAAATCGCCGGGGTTCAATTGAATGTCGGCTTGCTGATAGGGCATCATCGACTCCATTGCGCCAAGTAGCAGGCCGCCATCCGACAACTCCTCAAATTCGATTTCATTATTTCTCAGTAGCAGCGGTGGATTGTGTCCTGCATTCACATATTGCAAAATTTTATGTGTTCCCAGGTACTTGGCCCAAAAAAACGTAATAAACTTATCTGATGGGGTATTTTTGAATATAATGTTGTTGATCCTTTCAGTGGCTTCGGAAAGAGTAACCTCAACCGGTAAAAGAACGTGTAACATCGACTGAAGATTTGCCATCAGCAGAGCCGCGGGGACACCCTTACCGGTTCGGCGCATGCCACGGCACGTCGGCGACGC
>SLGL01000312.1 GCA_007123785.1 Balneolaceae bacterium | reverse complement strand
TGGTAGCCAGCCGTGCCCAGATACCCTGTTCTTCAGTATCCACCATCGGCAGACGTACCAGAATGCGTTCGTCTCCTTCGGGATCATCCTGAATCTGTGTAACAAGGCCTGCGTGCAAGCCACTGATGGAAGCGTGAAGCCCTGCCGAAGGAGGGGCCGATATTTTGAACTGCTCACTGAACCATTCCGGTGAAAGTCCATATTGAATGTCGGTCTGCCATTCGCCCCTGCCAATGGAGTGCTTCACACCACTCACAAAAGCGTTGCCGTTAAAGCGATCACCCAGCCCTTCGAGCGTTATGATATTACCCGGTAAAAGAGGCGCCCCCTCTATTCGTACTCTGCCTCGAACTTTTGCAAGTTCATGTTTCATCTGTTTTGCGTTGACCCAGGATTGAATCAGTTCAACAGGAACTTTCCCTCCGCTTCTCAGAATCCATACGTGATTCTGAAAGATTTCCGAAAGATCGGTGGAACTCAAATTTCCCGGAGAAACGGGCGATTGGGAGGATGCATCTATTCCGGAAGGTTCTGTTTTCGAATAATCCCACGATGTTCCTTTGACACCAGCCAGTTGATTGGATGCATCGATCTCTGCATCAATCTCATACAAATTTCTGCCAAAAACAGCTCTAAAAATCGGACTGCCCGAAAAATCCGGTTTTTTAATAGAGATATTTCCGCCGGAAACTGTGCAAAACAAACCGTTCACATCAGCCCGATTCAGAATAAAATCCCAATCCGTGCACTGAAATTGCAGCAGCTCTTTGTGTGTGTAGTCTGTGTCCTCGATGTCGGTATTCAGTCCATTGTAACTTTGGATGATTTCGCGGAACATGTCGCTCTCTTTCATATCGTAGAAGTATCGGCTTTTCGGCACGGTTGTCAATTTTACTGCCTTGTCACAGCACTCCACTGTGAGCTGATGCCCACCGTTTTGCCTCGCTTTGATTGATTGCCTGGTTACCATCCCGCTGAAAACAGATTGATTATCGGAGTGGTACCCGGCCAGGATTTCGATCTCATTGCCGGGTATGAACCACTCTCCCTCGCTAACTTTGAAATTCTCTTCCGCAGGATCGCCATCCAGAATTACAATTTTGGCGCGGGGAAGCCGGTTCAACTCTTTCCAGATGTCCACAGAAAAAACTTCTACGGTTTGAGGGAGCGAATCGCCATTTACCAGCAGTTCAAACGTGACAAGGTCGGTCGGTTTGTCGCGATTTAAAAATCCATTCAGCATCAGGCAGACTCCAGTTTTTCAATGGGTGGAAATTTGATCTCCCGGCCTGGTTCCAGGTTTCGGAAATTGACGATGTTGTTTACACGGGCTACTTCCATATAATAGCCGGAGTCGCCGTAAATTTCGAAGGCCAGCATCGGAAGGGTGTCACCCTCTTTTATTGTACGTACGTGAGTGAGATCGGGAGAGCTTTTCTGCTCAAAAATGGTGCGGAGTTTCACTTCTATAAACTCTCTGAATTTGGTTTTCAATACAGCACGGACCGGTACACCGGCCTTATTGAACATTTTGTACTCTACGCTCAGGCTTTTCAGCTGGCAGAAAAAGATCAAGGTGCCCCAGAGCAGAACCAGGTAACGCGGTTTGTGAATTTTCCCGTCGTAATCAAGGGTCAGGGTCTTGAAATGTTTGATGTCTGCTTCCACCCCCACCGGATTGGGCTGTGTGTGGCCGAGGGCTCCGGTCCGGTCCAGAAGCAGGTCGAAAGAAATCTCTCTGGACTTTGTATGGCTCTGTTTCCCGCTTCCAGAACTGGTGCCCTGTGCCTGCTCATCAGAATAGCAGATCTCCGTGGATTGTGTGTAAGAATCGGGATTTACGTGAGCAATAAAAGGCGGGACAAGTGCTTTGACCATAAATTTTGGATCGGTAAAGCCCAAAATGGTCATTTTCAGTGTTTCACTCATTTTACGGATATTTTTTGGTTCTGAATCTTTTCAATTATCGCTGCTTTTCTCTTTTTATCACTTCAAGAACCCGCTCCACGCACTGTTCCACCAATCTGTCCATGTTCCCGCCGGCCGGTGATTGTTGATGCCCCGGAATGTTTTGTTCTTGCCCGGGCTCACAATCTTCGCTGTTTACATTTACACGGATGTGCAACTCTTTTATCTCAATGGGCATCGTTCTCTGGTTTAAATGATTGTTAAAAATGCTGTCAGCGGCTGATCGAAAATGTGCGGTAATGCAGTTCGAGGGTTTCGATAGCGATGGCGTTTTGTTCGGCATCGAGGTCCGAGAGGCTCCACTTTTTGGGCCATGCATGAACGATATTCCAGGATACCAGCGGCTCGTGCTCTTCATTCAGAAGGCTGATATCAATCGTTACCGGCTGAATGATCAGGTTTTCGAGTGTATCGCGAAACCAGCCAATCAGATCGGAATCTTTGGCAAGGCCCCGTTTCATCACGAGGTCAGTATAGGATGCACGAACCGGAAGCTGATGTGTAAACCGGTTTTCGCCGCCCTCTTTAACCGCTTCGGTTTCCATTTCGGCCGACAGGCCCGAGACCGACTGAAACTGAGTATCGATCGTTTTATCGCCAATTCCGTTGAAGGAGACGACATAATGAAAACTGACGGGCGGATACAGATCTGTCATCAGGTATACTCAATGGTTAATCCTTCATGGGCCAGTTCAAGTGTTTCGATAGCGGCTTCGTTGCCATCTGCGTTCAGGTCGGTGGATTGAATTTTCACCGGCCAGGCATTTTTGATTTTCCACACCACCATCGGGTCGTGTTCTTCGTTAAGCAGGCTGATGGTGATATCACGCCGTTCTATATTGTTCATTCTCACGCTGTTCATCCACTCGAAAAACTCGTTGTCGCCTGCGAATGTCCCGCGCTTCAGGGTGATGTTGCTGTATTTCTGGAGGCCGGGCATTTTTGTAGGTGTATATTCAGGGCTGGCACCGTGGCGGTATTCGATCGGCTCGATGTCAATGTCCAGGCCCGAAACTTCGGTAAAACCGATTTTGGTGCCGCCCCACTCCACCGAAAAATGAAATTTCACTAAAGGATAGTCGCTCATAGCTTATTGATTTGAATTGATGGTTTCATTTTAATACTGTTAATGGTTTGTCAAATTTTGACACTGGCATGACCTGCCGGGCGCTGTCAGGTTTTATTCAGGATTCCATCATCTTGTGAGAAAATCGCAGTACGATAAATTCGGCAGGGCGCACTACAGCCATACCAATTTCAATGATCATTTTACCTTCAAGGATTTGGTTTTCATCCATTGTTTCATTCAGCCCAACCTTTACATAAAATGCCTCTTCGGGTTTTGAACCCATCAGCGCACCGGCACGCCACTGTGTTGTGAGAAAGTTTTCGATCATCGCTTTTACTTTTACCCAGGTGCCGGCATCATTCGGTTCAAACACAAAACGGGCAGAGGCACTTTTTACAGAATCTTCCACCATATTGAAAAAGCGTCGTACGGAAATGTAGCGCCACTCATTACTGCTTCCGTCCAGTGTTCTGGCACCCCAGACAAGTGTACCTTTTCCAGGGAAGGCACGAATAGCATTGATCGATTTACCGCTTGCATGAACGTTAAGGCGGTCGTTCTCCGAAATGGTGAGTTTTACGGAAGGGCCGGTCACGCGGTTAAGACTCACATTTGCAGGTGATTTCCAGACACCGCGGTCAGCATCTACTTTGGCATAAACACCGGCAATGGCGGGTGAAGGCGGCATGGTGAGTTTCTTGTCATCCAGCAGATCTGTCAGTTTTGAAGTAAAATCACTGGAAAAATATTTCAGGATTTCGTCGTTTTGATCGTCATCTCCTGTTTTTGTTTCGTCGTTTATTTTTTCCACGACTTTATTAAGTTCTTTATCAGCTTCTTCGAGAGCGTCTGCCAAAACGTCCAAAGCATCTTTTCTTTTGCTTTTATTTCCTTTATTCCCGATAAAATCCCTCAGCAAGTCCATTTTTTTATCGTCTTCACCCAATTGATCGAACAGGTTTTTATCATCATCTACTTCGCTAAGAAAATCCTCAGGCCCATCTATCTCGAATGATTCATCTTCAACCAGCTCAGCCGCTTCATCGACGATTGAAAATGCTCTTTCACTCTTTCTGAATCCGTTTTTATATAATCCTTCTACTATTTTTACGTCTGATTCGGATTTCTTACTATCATCTCTGTCTTTCTTGACCTGTTCTTTCAACCTTTTAAACTGCTTTTGCAGTTCGAGCACGCTACGAGCGGTGTCGAGATCTTTCCAGCTTAGATCATCGAAGGGATCTCCAGAAATTGTAATTTGATCTTTTTCCCAAGGATATCGAATGGTGGTTTTCAGGTGTGGGAAATAGGCGGCAGCTTTGTCCATAGGGCCGGAACTAACTTCATTGCGAAAGTCGGAAGCATCTTCATCATTCTTTCTTACATCGAAAATACCGAAACGGTTAACCTGTCCATTGTTATGAGATAGTACATCCTCATACAATCCATGCTGATCAATAACTGACAACTTCCCTGCTTCCGGGATGACTACCAGCGTGATTTCATCATTCTTCTCAATGGAATCCAAACCCGCTTTCAGTTCGTCAGCATCCGGTTCCTTTGGAGTGTCATCATCTGAATAGCCACCTGTGGATACGATAAAACAGGACCCGCCACCATTGGCAAAATAGAGGTTCAGAGCATGGTGCATCAGGAATGGAGATTCTTCCTCTTTAAATTGAACGTTTTTCGGTAAATAGGGCTCATTCTCCTCAAGTTCCACTTCAAACTTTTGCACGGCTGGTCCGCCGAAAACTTTCTCGTAATCCATCATCGAATCGATGCGGATCGGTTTGTTGAGCAGGGAGCCTTCTTCAGCTTCTGTCAGCTCTGTGTAGCCGATAAATGCGGGAATGGCGGTTTCAGATTGTGCAACCGATGCAGGAAGCTTGGAAATTTCTTCGACGTAAACACCCGGTGTTCTGTAACTCATAGTTTTATAATTGGTTTTAGATCATTGGTTTCATCATCAAATGTTTGAATCAGGATTCCATCATTTTATGTGAAAAGCGCAAAATGATAAATTCAGCCGGCCGCACTACTGCCATCCCGATTTCCACAATCATCTGTCCTTCGAGGATTTGCTCGGCAGACATTGTTTCGCCCAGTCCCACTTTCACAAAAAACGCTTCTTCAGGTTTGGCTCCCATCAGCGCACCTGATCTCCATAGTGTAGTGAGATAGTTCTCGATCATAGATTTCACTTTCATCCATGTATCCGCGTTGTTGGGTTCAAAAACAAACCGTTCCGAAGCATTTTTTGCCGACTCTTCCACCATATTGAAGAATCGGCGCACAGGCACATACCGCCACTCATTGTCATTTCCGGCCAGCGTTCGCGCGCCCCAAACCAATACACCTTTGCCCTTGAAACTACGAATGGCATTGATCGATTTACCCGACTGGGTTACATTCAGATCTTTTTGATCATTGTCATCGATCTTGACTTCGGGAGCAGATACACGATTCAGTGATACGTTGGCTGGAGCTTTCCAGACGCCTCTTGAATTATCAACACGTGCATAAACACCGGCAATTGCACCACTTGGCGGCAGGATCAATCTGACGGAATCGATCTTTTTTTTGATTCGGTTGTATTTTTCCCTGAAGTTACCGTTATCGGCATGGTAGAGTGATTCTTTCGACTTTTCATCATCACTCCGGATCGTTTCATCGGAATGACGCAATACTTTCACATCTCCATGTTCTGCTACCTCTACACTAATCTCATCTTCGTTGTATTGATGGGACATCGTGGTTGTAAGGTTGGGATAGTAAGCCGCTCCAAACATCAAATCGTTCGATCCGATTCCGTCTCTGAACTCTTCGGCAGATTTTCTAACGGGGTTCGTATCTTCAGCCACGTGCTTTACATCGCAGATCAAAAAGCGGTCTTTCCGATCGGCGCACTGTGTGAGGGCGTCTTTGTAGAGCTCATATGGGTCTTCATACCCGTCGGGAAACAGAATAAGAGTGGGTTCATCCTCTTTGTTCAGTAATTTCAGGCCGGTACTCAGCTTGTCGTTATCAATTTCACCGTTGTAATTCCCGATTGAAATGATGTAGCAGTCTCCGCCGCCGTTGGCAAAAAACATTTCGAGGGTGTAATAGAGGCGGTATTTAGGAGTGGATGGAATTACTGGTGATTCAATCGAATCATCATTTTTAATTTCGAACTTGCCGATTTCATTATCAGGACCGCCAAACAGGTTTCGGTATTCCACCATCGAACTGATTCGGGTCGGCTCGTCCGGTCCTTTTTCAGTATATCCGATAAAAGCGGGAATAGCGGTTTCTACCTGTGCGACGGACGGCGGGAAGGAGGGGATCTCTTCGATGTAAACCCCCGGTGTTCTGTATTTTGACATGGTTAAACTCCGTTTTCCAGTTTTTCTTTAAGATGCTTTTTCATCTCTTCGGGTGTTGAAAAGTTCTCATGCGTTGTTTCAATATTTTTAATAGCAGTTCCTTCAGCAGGTTCATCCTGTTCGAGCTGCAGCAGTCTAACTCTGTAAAAAAGTGCGGGATAGTGTATCCCACCTGAAATGCTCCAGACGTGATTGAGCTGTTCAAGTGTAAGTGTTTCAAGATCCAGGATTAATTTTCCGATCGGTTCCGGAAGGGTAGTTTCTGAATCAATTCCGGGATTAAACCACTTTTTTTTATGGAAAAAATTGGCAGCTTCTGACAATCTCTGTAGTGTGGTCCCGTAATCGTCAAAATCGAAGACAAAAACAATCCGAAGATTTAAAGAGAGTGGAGGAGCCTGCCGGTACAGAATTTTATCATCTACAGTTTTACCCTGTACAAAATGGTGCGGAGAATTTTTCAGGGTGGATTCCTCTTCTACATTCAGAAGTGAAACTACAATTCCATCTGCTTCTCTATCCTGCAGAACCTGAAGGGTATCAACAGAAATG
>SLGL01000060.1 GCA_007123785.1 Balneolaceae bacterium | reverse complement strand
TAAATTAAAAACACTGGCTGGCTTGTGTAGATCTGACCAATATGGATAATATCCTGATCGGATATACATCCTACCTTGCATCTGTCTCGAATCCCGCAACTATTACGTTTTTACACGTTGTTGAGTCTGGCCCGGAAACAACCGAAATTATTGGACAATTCCCGGAAATTGACACCAAGGAAAAGTTTCTGGAATTGTTAAGAAATGAAATCAATGAAAAGCTTGAAGCCAACTTTCAATACGAAGAGGCTGAAGTTCGTGTAATAATTAAAGAAGGTAAACCAACCGGAACAATTATCGATCTTTCAACTTCTCTGGAACCCGATCTGCTTATTGTTGGCAAAAAAGTTGGATATGCCGGTGAGGGAATTTTACCAAAGCGAATTTTAAAATACGTTCCAACATCTATCCTGTTTGTACCTGAAAACAGCCGTAAACGGTTCGAAAATATCCTGGTTCCAATAGATTTTTCAGAACAGTCGGCCAGGGCTGTTAAAGCAGGTGTTGAACTGGCGGACAAAACAAAAGGAAAAGTTACTGCCCAGCATATCTATGAATACAGAGCTCAGTTTTTCCCTTATATGCTTTCCGAAGAGGAAAAACAGAAAACAGACAAGCAAATGGAGGAAAAGAAGAGTGAATTTATTAAAAACTACAGTATATCTGATACAGTAAGTGTTAAACTGGCAATACATCATAAAGGAAAACTGGCCGATACGGTGTACGACGAAGTGCTGAAAAGCGAAGCAGATGTAATTTTCGTTGCATCCAAAGCAAAAAAACTATCGGGACTCATTCGGCAGGATTTTACTGATAAGATGGTGGACTATGCATTTGGTGTGCCGCTGCTGATTTTACGGAATAAAGAGAAATATCAGAAGTTTTTAAAGTCGCTGTTTAGTACTTAAATACCATTCGGTAATCTTACGATGTGTTAAAACTGAAAAAGTACACTTCGTTTAGAATAATTACTGAGAGCGAAGCGATTAACGTGAAGCGAAATCCGGGCTATTGTGATGTCAACCTAAACCTGTCGGGTTTTGAACAATTCGATCCCATAAAACAAGATTTTAAGCTATCAAACCCGACAGGTTTCAACCGAAAGTATAGTATTGACACGGCACAAACAGTGCTTTGCTGAGGAAAAATCTATTATTGAAATTTCGGGGCTAAAAAACCATAACAAATGCAGAGTCCCTGCCCGTGAACCGAAGCATATTTTTCGTTGATATGTTTTCAATTTCCACAGTAAAATCTCTCTCTTCGGCAGACAAGGAAAGGTTTTTGGCTTGGTGTCGGTTTTGACCATCCGTTAATAATCCGGTTTCAACAATCAGTTTATCAGGAATTTCAGTAGCATGATGGGTAATATTAATGTTAGCTTCCACCATGCAGTAAGCATCTCCTGGATTTTGTCCGGTTGCCAAACCACCGGGTTCCACTGTGAAAATGTAGGTGTCGGTAGACCACCACTGCCATTCAATATCCAGATCGGCAGTATCAATCGTATCACCTGTAGCGGTGAGAGCAACGACAGAGAAGTCCAGTTGTTCACCGACAGCAATTGTTGCATTATCGGGCGAGATGGAAATATCCACAATTTCCGGGTTTTGAGGCCCGGCAGGATCATCGTCTGAGCAGCTATTGAATAGCCAAAAACAGATTATGACAATAAAGATAATTGAGGGAATCTTAATTAATTGAATTTTATCAAAAATCATATTTAACACCTGGTTTTTAGCTTAAAGTTGTAGTGAATAATAAAAAAAATGTAATTGAATAATCCACACACTACATAAAGCCCAAAACATCCCTGGTCTCTATCATCCCTGCTTTTGTGCCGCAATACATACTGATTCAAGCTGAACTCTGTCCCCGTCATCATCAAATACAGGGTCTTTTTTTCTAAAGTCTCCCACTACGTTAAACCCGTGTGATTGCAACACCGCACACCACTCGTCTGTGCTGTACAGATTAAACCCAAACTTTGTGAAAGGAAATTGCAGCATACTTTCGCGGGCTCGCATACCGGTATAGAATATTCCTCCGGGCTTAAGTACCCTCAAAATTTCACCAAGGTGCTCAGACGGATCATCCCAGAAATAGACCACCATGTTGCAGAACACGGTATTGAATGAGCCGTCTTGAAACGGGAGACAGCTGCTGTTGCCGGTGTGCAGTTTAAGGCGGCCTGTCTTAAGGCCAACCTTATTAATACTTTTGGCCAGTTCTGTCATCTCCGGTGAATAATCAATACCGCAAATTTCCAGGTCATATGCCATGTTCAGCAGATCAGAAAAATGGGCACCACTTCCAAAACCGATTTCAAGGATGGAATCGTAATCCCTGAATGTTATGTTATGAAACATTAGTTCATAAAGCGGAAGATTGGCTGCGACCATCTTTTCGGCGATCGTGCCGGCAAAATCACCGGAGGGTTTTCTCAATTGCCGGGCAATAAATTTGAGATCTTTCATTGAAGCCAATGTACATAAATAATTATTCAGTTAATTTACTGCAATTGCCTCTTCCATACCATTCTGGGCATTTCGGCGATTTGGAGTTCGTTCAAGAGATTTTTCAAAAGCAATGCGAGCTTCTTCCATTTGACCTTCAAGAAGCAGTATTTCTGCATGGAGCTCTCTTACAGGAAATACTTCACCAGGTGTGATTGGATGTTTATCCATCGATTCTTCCAGTTCTGCAGCTTCATCCATTAAGGTGATGGCTGTTTCTGTTTCACCTTCTTCATAAAGTACCCATGCATAAATTGCTTTGCCAAGTGCTTCGGTCATATATGACCAGTACACATTTCCTGCATCGCGCATGACTTCAACGGCTTCGGTAATTTTATCACGTTCGTACCTTGCCTGATCAAGGTTGCCGGAACGTGCCGCTCCAAGTCCTCTTGCGTAATTGAAAAGAGCGGTTGCTCCTGGATAATTCTCCCACTCTATTGCTTCGGGATAATTGGGTTCAAGCTGAGCTGCTTCTTCCCACATTTGCTGTTCCAGAAAATATCGTGCCTGTGGTGCGGCAATTCCATAGGCTGTGCCAAAGTGTGGTTGTCCTTCCTCAATTGCGAGAACTCTATCAAGCGTTTCACTTGCTTTTTCGTACTCTTCAAGCTGGAGATAGGCATACATCACATAATCGAGAGCGTGTGGATAATGAAGAGATGTTAAACCGTTAAAGGGATTTCGAAGAGCCGCTTCAGCGGAGCGTTCATTCCATTCGGCAGTATCTTCCCAAAGGCCAAGGCGTACAAAAATATGGGTTGGCATATGCAGAGCGTGAGGAGTATCAGGTGCAAGTTGATCGTATTGACGGGCCACTTCATCTGCTTTGTGTGCAAGTTCAGAATTGTCGTAAGCATGTATCAAATAATGGAAGAGGCCGGGATGTTCGGGATAATCTTCAAGAAATTGCTCCATCAATTCACCTGCGCGTCTTTCACGGGTAAAATCTCTTTCCTGATGTGGTGAAAATTGAGTCATCGCATAGGCTACTTCAGACAGGGCGTAGAATGCTGCTGCATCTACATCGTCAGAATAGGTTTCATAGAGTTCCCTGGATGCTTCCATCCACGTAAATATTCGGGCTTCAAAATCGCTGGCCCTGTCAGTTACAGGAGTATCAGAATCGGAAAAAAATACATTTACAACCTCAATAAATTCCTGCTCTTTCTCTGTGGGTGCGCCGATTTCAAGTGCCCGTTCAGATGCTTCTTTACCTCTCTCCATATCTTCATCACTTGATGGAGCCCACAACGGCTGAAAGGCTGTTTTGGCGATTCCCCAGTGTGCCATAGCGCAGTTTTTGTCGGCCTGTACAGAGGCCTCAAAATGGGGTCGCGCCTGGCTGTACATCATGTGGTGGAGATGCGCAAGTCCTAACAGAAACTCCTCCTGAGCTTCCTCATTACAAGAAATAGAAAACTCAACCACACCGTGTTCGTGTTCAAGTTCGTGATCTCCGGTATGAGTATCATGGCCATCACATCCAGACAAAACCATTCCAATGCACAGAGTGATACCAGCAAAAATTCTTATTGTCATTCTAAAAGGGCCAATAACATTTGATAAAAAAAATTGGTAAATCATAGGTTTTTTTGATTTTCTTATTTTAGATAGAGTTTATTTGCAATCATTTTTTGACAGAATGATATATGGATATTATGTTGTGTAATGATGATGTTTTGAAGCAAGGGTATGTTATCCTCTTGTTATTATATATAGCCAAAAAAGAAGGCTTTTCTTATCATGTACAAGAAACAATTTATTTAAGAGAGGGTTTTTTAAGCAACTGAGGTCAGAAATGGAAACGGATAAAATCACAAAGCTTCTTCAGGCTCATACTTCCGGTGACAGTAGAGCACTGAATCAACTCATACCTCTCGTTTATGATGAATTGAAGCGAATGGCTCAAATCAGGTTGGTAGGGGAGAGATCAGATCACACATTGAGTTCAACTGAATTGGTTCATGAAGCGTACCTGAAACTGATTGATTTTGACCATATCGATTGGCAAAATCGCTATCATTTCTTTGGGATAGCATCTCAAATCATGAGAAATATTCTGGTGGATTATGCCGTGAAACAACAAGCTCAAAAAAGAGGCGGGAATAGAAAACGTGTCTCTCTTGGTGAAACAGATGCAATTACCGATGTTAAATTACACGACATTCTTTCTATCCATCACGCCCTTGAAAAGCTTGAAAAACTTGATAAAAGGCAGGTGCGTGTGGTTGTGTGCAGATTTTTTGGAGGCCTTACTATTGATGAAACAGCTAAAACGCTGGATATTTCCACACCTACCGTCAGCCGGGACTGGAAAATGGCAAAAGCATGGCTGAACCGGGAGCTTTCTTTGAGCCATAATGAAGATTGATTCCATGGAAACCAAGCAGTGGAAAAAACTGAAAAAGATATTTTCAGAAGCACTTCTGCTTAAGGATGACGAACGTAAGGAGTATATCATCCGGGCTGCTGATGGTGATAAAACCATTATTAAAGAAGCAGAAACACTTCTTGAAGCGTATGAAACAGCCAGTCTGCTCGACCAGCCATTTGAAGAGATCAAAAAATCAGCTCTTGGCGAATTTGATACGGATAGAAAAAATGGTAAACAAATTGGGCCCTATAAAATTATTGACTCTGTTGGTCACGGCGGAATGGGTAGTGTTTATCTGGCTGAACGGGCTGATGGAAATTTTAACCAGCGAGTAGCTTTAAAACTATTGAGAACTGGCCTTCATTCTAATGAACAGGTACAGCGGTTTATTTATGAACGGCAAATTTTGGCATCACTTAACCACGAGAATATTGCCCGTTTGTTCGACGGCGGAGTTACAGATGAAGGGCAACCATGGTTTGTGATGGAATATGTGGAAGGAAAACCTATCAATGAATATTGCGATGAGCATAAGCTTTCACTTGATGACCGTTTAGAACTTTTTTTAGATGTTTGTAAAGCGGTACAGTATGCACATCAAAAACTTATTGTTCACAGGGATATAAAACCAACCAATATTACGGTTAAAAAGAATGGGACCATCAAGCTGCTCGATTTTGGTATTGCCAAAGCCCTGAATTCAGATGATTACATACAGAATGATATTCTTTTAACTCAGACTGGGCTGTTACCACTTACACCTGCCTATGCAAGTCCAGAGCAAATCCGTGGTGAAACTGTTTCTACCGTTTCGGATGTTTATCAGCTTGGGGTGGTATTGTACGAACTTCTTACGGGTTACCAGCCTTATGATGTCTCTGGCAAAACTCCCAGTGAAATTGAACAGGTAATTTGTGAAGATCATCCAACCCGTCCCAGTTCAATTATTTCTAAAATGGAGTCATCCGCATCAGTAAATGATAAAATTATTCAGGGCAGGATTAGATTGCGTCGTTTGACTTCGGGAAAACAAAAAAGAAAACTTCGGGGAGATCTTGATACAGTAATTCTGATGGCACTACGAAAAGAGCCGGACCGACGATATAATTCGGCTGAACAATTTGCAAAAGATATCAAAAATTATCTTGCCGACCGTCCGGTTTCCGCTTATTCTGATTCTTGGGGATATCGGTCTAAAAAATTCATAAGCCGCCATAAAGCTGGTGTCTCAGTTGCGGCTGCTGTTTTGTTAATGCTGATATTATATACAAGCACTGTAACCTGGCATTCTCAACAAACACGTGAGGCTCTGCATTATGCGAATGAAGAGGCTGCTAAATCGGAACAACTCATTCATTTTATGATGGGGATGTTTGAGGCAAATGATCCCGCTGAAGCAATGGGGGATACCGTTACAGCACGTGTTCTTCTCGAACGGGGTATTGAACAAGCTGAAACACTGGATAACCAACCGGAAATTCAGGCACAGATGTTCAGTGTTGTTGGAAAAGTTTACTATCAATTGGGAGAATATGAACGGGCTTATCCATTATTGCGGCAGTCAATGGATATAAAAAATGATATGGGACAGCCGGATGAGATTGAACAAGCTGATAGTTACTATCTTTTGGGAGCAGCTATGCATCACAAAGGAAATTATCGGGAATCAGACTACTACTTCGAAAAAGCACTGGACATTTTTAATAGTTTTTCAGATCACAAATCTGTTCAATTTGCAAACAGTCTATACCGCACAGCAAATATCAGAGGTGTGCGTCGTGATTTTGAAGCCGCTTTCAGTATGCATAAGCAGGCTTTGTATATGAGACTGAATTTGCTTGGAGAATCACATCCGGATGTGGGCAATAGTTATAAGAGTGTTGGAAATACATTTCACCAAAGTGGAGATCCGGCAAAGGCAATAAAATATTTTCGGAAAGCGGCAGATATTTGTCAACAGAGTTACCCGAATTTGATCTGTCTATTTCTTTTAGACTATCCCTCGCTGACTTTAACACTTCGACAATTTGTTCTGTCCCTTTGACGCCCTCCAGTTTAGATATAAGCCTGT
>SLGL01000284.1 GCA_007123785.1 Balneolaceae bacterium | reverse complement strand
TATAACTTCGTCCATTGTCGGGTGCTTGTGAAAGGAGTGGCCCTGTCCCGCTGGCATATCCACCTGTACCACCATCAGATCGTCGCTTCCGGTAAGATCAGGACGGGAAATCCATTTGTGATCTCCTCGTTCCAACTTGTCGGTGGGGAGGGAGTTTTGGGTAAAAAATCGGCCTTTATATTCAGACATAATCGGTGATTTTTGGTTAACGTGTGTTGAGAAATCTCCAGGGTTTTTAAAATCCTGGAGGTCTTTGTTAAAAAAAAAGTTCAGTTGCTGAGCCACTCAATGCTGTTTCGAAGCAGGGTTTTGTAGGCTTCATGTTCGTGGGAGTCGCCGTCGTGCCCCAAGGTGATGTTTACAATTCGTCCCTCGCCGTATTGAGTGGTCCAGACAACCGGATATTCCTCGCCGGTCTCTTCTTCAATTCCTTTGGCGATGATGTGCATATCTGTGGCATCCTCGTCTCTTTCAAACCGGTAGAGTTCATCCACAATTGTAAACCTTGAGGGAACACCTTCAGCAAGGGGATGATTTTCATCGGTAAGGTAAACTTCAAACTCACCCAGCGGCGGGTGGCTGCGGGTTCCCCCACCGATGAAATCGCGGTAATATTCGGGCCAGTCATCCTGCCAGATATACCAGCCGGCCGCATGTACCACCATCAGCCCGTTGCCTTCTCTTACAAAATCGTGAATCGCACTCTGCAGTTCGGGATCGGGCAGGGGCTGATTATTGCTCAGGTAGAGAATATCCAGATGGAGTAGCTGCGGAAAGATCGCATCGGGATCATCGGTGTAGGTAACAAAAGCGCCGGTCTCTGCAATCGTTGTGGAGTCTGCTTCATTGAACCAGCGGTCAAAATCGTGGTGGTCGTGTCCGCCAACAATCAGCACCTGAGGCGGAAGGTCGGGTTCGTTATCCGGTGAACAGGCCATGGCTAGTATGCACCCAGAAATCAAAAGTAGAAACGTCCTGAAAAAAGATGGTTTAAGTTGCTGCATACGACATTTTTTGAATTGAAATATTAGAACAGATCGAAATCATCCATTTGAAAAAACTATTTAATTTGATGGGAATCAAACCTTTGAGGTAAATTAATGCCTCTGTTTTGTAAAATTTTCTGATTACTCTTTATTGATGAAGGAGATAGAATACTCCATCCTTTTATCGGCTTCTGTTTTCTGAACCGAACCGTCTGGCCATTTTCTACTGTGTGGATATATGCGGAAGCCACATTTGGATTCCCCTGTTCATAGTTGGAGCTGCCAATCACAATCCGGGTCCCGCTTTCTTCATACCAGCCTGCCACGGAAACCTGATCGCCTGGAACTTCGCCGTTAATTCCGGCAATTGAAAACGGCTCAAACTGATCCTCGCCCAGGTTTTCAAACGCCGACAGCTTTCCAGTTCAGGTCGATCCATGCAACTCCCGGACCCTGTCGGCTCAGGCTTTTTGGAAGAAGTGGCTACACACGTTGAAAATCATCATATTCACTTTTATGGTGGCTGTGGGCAATCACTCCGGAAATATCTTCAAACATCGGGGGTGCAGCTTCCGGATTCGGATCTTTTCCACCTGTTTCGAGGGCTGTCGCTGCCTCGTCAATTTCATAGATCCGGTTAGCCTGTACGTTCTCAATGCGGCTTTGCGTACCTTTCCGCCAGGTTACAACAATTGTATGATTTTCTTGGTTTTCATCGGCTGCAAATACGATTTGATTTTGAGAGCCGGATAGGTAGATCCCGCCCGCTCCCATCTCTTTTGATTGTTTTGCCGGCCCGCCTATCAACTCCACTTTTGCTCCGATACCGCTGGTATTTGGTGCTTTTCCGTTCAACCTAACAGCAATACGCGATTTCTTGGTAGTGTTTTCATAAATCACTGCTTCCGAATTGAACCTGTTGATAATCAGATCGTGAGTTCCGTTGTTGTTGAGATCGGCCGTGGCCATTCCCATAGCTGAATTAATACATCATCAGACAAAGACATTTCATGTATTCACAAGCGCCTGCCATTTTCCAGCGGGGCCTCCATATCTTATCAAAAAGTACTTGCGTAATTTTTTCATGTTGTCAGGCAAGAATATCATGAACAACATGGCCATGTACGTCGGTCAGACGAAAATCCCTGCCCTGATGCAAATAAGTTAGCTCTTCATGGTGAAGGCCCATTTGGTGCAGAATGGTAGCTTGCAGATCGTGAATGTGAACACGGTCTTTGATCCCGGAAAATCCGATCTCATCAGTTTCACCGTATGAAAATCCGGTTTTTACCCCTCCGCCTGCCATCCATATGGTAAAGGCTTCGGTATGATGGTCTCTTCCTTTAAAGGGCATTTCCTGGCCATCTCTGTTTTCCCGCATGGGTGTTCGGCCAAACTCTCCGCCCCAAACAACGAGGGTTTCTTCGAGCATACCGCGCTGTTTTAAATCTTTTATCAAAGCTGTCATGGGCTGATCCACTTCCCGGCATTTATCCCTGAAGCCTGCATCAATGGCCATCTGTTCATTCGTGCCGTGTGAGTCCCATCCCCAGTCAAAAAGCTGGATAAACCTCACTCCATTTTCTGCCAGCCTTCTTGCTAAAAGACAGTTGTTTGCGAAGGATGTTTTGCCCGGTTCAGTGCCATACATTTCGTGGATATAATCCGGTTCATCATAGATATCCATTACATTAGGCACTGAGGCCTGCATCCGGAAAGCCATTTCATATTGTGATATCCTTGTCAGGGTTTCAGGGTCGCCTACTGTTTCATGCTCTTTTCTGTTAATCTCATTGATTGCATCTATCGCTTTTTTTCTTAATTCCCGGTCAATACCATTGGGATCTGAAACATACAAGATAGGATCACCTCCGTCTGTCCGACATTGAACGCCCTGATAAACCGACGGGATAAACCCGCTGCCCCAGACACCTTTACCGGCATCAGGCATTTGTCCCCCTGAAAGCAACACCATAAATGCAGGCAGGTTTTCATTTTCACTGCCCAATCCGTACGAAAGCCAGGAACCCAGGCTGGGATGGCCCATCCGGGAGTGCCCAGTCAACATCAAGAGCTGTGCAGGAGCGTGATTGAATTCATCCGTATGCATCGATTTGATAATCGTCGTTTCATCAACAATCGTGGAAAAATGGGGGAGAAGATCGGACACCATAATCCCCGATTCGCCCCGTTTTTTGAAGGTCGCCTGAGGCCCCATCATTTTAGGTATTCCCTGAATAAAGGCAAACCTGTTTCCTTCCATCAGCGAAGGAGGTGCATCCTGGTCATGCAGTTTGTGAAGCTCCGGTTTATAATCAAATAGTTCAAGCTGAGAAGGAGCCCCGGCCATATGCATGTAAATGACTCGTTTAGCCTTCGGAGCAAAATGGGGTGGCCTGACGGCAAACGGATCTCTATTGCTGCTCACATTTCTGCCTGCACTTGCATTTGCAGTTTCAAAGGGATTGCACCCAGTCATTGCCGCTAATGCGAGTCCTCCCATTCCCAGGGAGCACTGTTTGATAAAGTGGCGCCGGGTTTGGCTTTGCATTTTCCTGTATTGCAATTCATCAAAAATGTTCATTTTGCCCTCGTGTTTTCGGATCTTGGCTAATTATGATTTTGTTAAAAATTCATCCAGGTTCATAATGGCATTTGCCACTACGGTCATTACTGCCAGTTCCAGGTCCTGTTTTCCGGTCAATTCCTCTGCTGCAGCTTCATTTTCTTCGAAATATGATCTGGATTCGAGATACAGCATTCTTAGTATTTCAAATTTTTCCGGGATGATATCCTTGTACATCGCGTAGCGATAACCTGCTTTTAACTGATTTTCAACATTTTCCGGGTCTGCATCCATCATTCGCACGGCCAAACCCTGCGCTGCTTCTACATATACCGGATCATTCAGTGTGACCAGTGCCTGAATCGGTGTATTAGTATTAATCCGGCGTGATACACAGACTTCACGTCCCGGTGCATCAAAGGCGACGAGTGACGGGTATGGATTGGTACGCCGCCAGAATGTGTAGAGTGCCCTTCTGTATTTGTCTTCTCCTTCACTGGTTTCCCATTGCAAAGCCCCGCTGTATGGCTGCTGCCAGAGTCCATCGGGCTGCGGTGGCATCACACTGGGCCCATACATTTTGTCACTTAGAAATCCACTCACCAGCAACGCCTGATCACGAATCTGTTCAGCCGAAAGCCGTACTCTGGGGCCACGTGCCAAAAGCCGGTTATCCGGGTCCATTTCATGCAGATCCGGGGAGACGTTAGAGGCCTGCCGGTACGTCGCTGACATCACAATCTGTTTGAGCTGCTCTTTGATACTCCATTCATGATTATGTACAAACTGAAGCGACAGCCAGTCCAGCAGCTCGGGGTGAGAAGGTTCAAACCCCTGTGAACCAAAATCGGATATAGTTTCTACTATACCGGTGCCGAACAACTGTGCCCATAACCGGTTTACGGTGACTCTTGCCGTAAGCGGGTTCTCTTCACTTACCAGCCATTGGGCTAATCCCAGCCTGTTAGCGGGGGCATCTTCGGGCATTTGGTTTAAGACATCCGGCACACCCGGAGAAACCTCATCGCCATGCACCATCCAGTTTCCCTGTTCAAATACCCGGGTTATTCGTGTATAATTTCCCTGAAGCTCCACCATCACGGGAGTTTCTATCACTTCTTCGGTCGTATTCAACAGTCGTTTAAAGTCTTTCCGAATCTGTTCATATCCCGGCTCACCTGCGCCAGGCAAATCTTCGTGAAACAGAACCCATTCAATATTCACAACAAATCCGTTGTGAGTTGGATCTTTAAACAGAAAATAGAGATCGTGTTTTTCTTCCTGAGGCTCTATCGGTATGGAAATAATCATATCGGTAGTTCGATCTTCTCCGTATTCATTATCATCATCCGGCCAGCGATTTCTCTGAATATCCCAACGGGCAATCATTTCACCATCGGTGTGATCTTTTCTAACCTCAACCTCACCGGTGCTTCGGTTTGCCCGATACTTAATAAAAATTCGGTCTTTGCCAACCAGACTTACATCGGCAATTCGTGCATGTCCGCCCGCCTCCACAGCAAGAAAAACATTATTATTAGTACCTTTCTCAACCTGATCAAACAGATGAGGGTGAATTTTTGGCTCTGTGAATCGAATTAAATCAACATACTTTTTAACGAGTTCAGACGCTTCATTCCGGTTTGTTGACTGTTTTTCCACCCAATCCCTGATCTGCTCAAGCCGCTGCTGATCAATTTCACTTTCAAATGTTTTCAGTGTAGGAGATTCACTGGGTGTATCTGCATCGGCTGTGTTGTTGAAGTAAGCATAAGATCTGTAAAAATCCTCCTTCCGAATGGGGTCGTACGTGTGATTGTGGCATTGGGCACACTCCATTGTGGTGGCCAGCCACGTCTCCCATGTCGTATTCAACCGGTCAATAACAGCTGCGACACGGTACTCCTCATTGTCGGTTCCCCCTTCATCATTATTCATGGTATTCCGATGAAACGCAGTGGCGATAATCTGATCATCGGTTGGTTCCGGCAGAAGGTCTCCGGCCAGTTGTTCAATCGTAAACTCATCAAATGGTTTGTCATCATTAAACGCCTTAATCAGCCAGTCTCTGTATTGCCAGATATTTCGGTATCGGTCGGCTTCATATCCTTTGGAATCTGCATAGCGGGCAAGGTCCATCCACATAGAAGCCCAGCGCTCACCAAAACGGGGTGATGCCAGTAAACGATCCACAACCTTCTCGTATGCGTCAGGGCTATTATCGTTTAAAAAATCTTCTAATTCATCTATAGTGGGCGGGAGGCCAATCAAATCCAGGGAAACGCGCCGTAACAGTGTTTCCTTATCAGCCTCAGGAGAGGGTTTAAGATCAAATTCCTTTAATTTGCTGAGCACAAATTGATCAATTTCATTATTGACCCAATCTGAATTCAGGTTTGGGGAATCCGTTGGTTCCGGTTTAACATAAGCCCAGTGTTCTCCCCATTCGGCTCCCTGTTCAATCCATCGTGTAAGCAGATCGATTTCTCTTTCGGATAAGGGATCGGATTCAGCCGGCATACGAAGATCCGGGTTCGGATGGTTGATCAACCGAATGAGCTCACTTTCATCTGGTTTGCCTGGCACAATGGCATACTTACCAGATTCATTGCGGCTATAGGCTTCCTCAGGGAACAGCAAACTAAACTCTCCAAGCTGCTTCACACCACCATGACAGACAATACAATTCTGATTCAGGATTGGTTTGATATCTCTGCTGAATTCAACTGTATTATCCTGCCATACCAGCATCCCGTGATCTTTTCCCGAGAACACATATAGAACACCAAAAATAAATAAGGCTCCTGAAATCAGGTAGAGAACCTTTTTTGACATAGCTACATCCATGAACTGATTTTTAACATTAACCTTTTAACTTATGCTAAATTTTTCCTTAAAATGCAAAAAATAACGCTTTTTTAAATCTTTTTTAGACTTTTTTTCAAATGTTTTTAACAAAAGAACATAAAAGTAAGTTTTTAAAAGGAATAAGCGCTTCTAATTATAATAGCTGAAATAAAAAAAGTGAGTGCTTTCCCGAAGGAAAACACCCACCCTCATCAGTCTGCTCATTTCAGATCAGAAATGCGCTGGAATACAGACCAATTTCTAATTGGTGTAGTTAGGATTTTGAATTAAAGCCGTGTATCGGGTTATTTCATCGCGGTGAATCGGCAGTTTGTATGTTGCCGGATATCAGCTTCGTGCCCAAACAGGCCTTATACCGATATTGGGAATGTGAATTTAAAACCTCTTCTTTTTCATACCTTTTCATAAACCAAACACCTCAGACAGCCTGTTCTTAATAGAAATTATTTTCTGCTAAACTGTAAAAATTTTACAAAATTCAGAGTTTCTCTCTGAAAAATTATGAAACAATCAGCACATGTAATTTCCTCGGGCCATGTACGCCTTCCACACGGTTCAGT
>SLGL01000095.1 GCA_007123785.1 Balneolaceae bacterium | reverse complement strand
GTATGCCCTCCCGAAAACAGACTCCAGAAGCACCTTTCCTATGGGGTTGCACTTTTTTAGTTGTGCTGTTGAGTGGGACTACTAACCGAAACGGAATCAGCCCTGTAAAATTGGTCAGGCGGGCATCGGTAAATTCAGGGATGATTGAGGTGGTATTTTAAGTGTAATATTCAGCTTCTGTTGGTAAATGAGTTTCAGTTATTTATCAAATAAGTAAAACCTCAGAACGTTTCCTTATTGTTTGCATTTTTTAATACACAAATAACTTGCTGATGTATCTTTCATGTGCATATATTGTACACACTTGAGTAAGTATGAAAAATTCTTCGAATACATATCTTTCATTTCTGTTTGCAGGTGTTCTCGCCTTCGGGATCACTATGTCATCCATTCACATGCATTTGGATGATTTTTCAGATGTATCAACCAGTCAAATATTGGTTGAAGAAGAATTATTTTGCGCTATCTGTGGATCTGTATTCAAAATCACTCCGGATGCTTCTTCTGCTGTGCTCAATTACTCAAAACCAGACTCTTTTCATTTTGATACCGACATAAAATCTGCAACTCAGCCATTCAGCAGACTTCAGCAAGGCCGCTCCCCTCCTCTTTATAGCTGATTTTTTACGTTTACATTTACGAGTTCACAATCACAGAACCGCGAAACATAGTTACGGTGGTTTTTTCTGTGTATCAAATATTAAATCAAATAACATTTAATTCAGTTAAGAATACTATCATGAATTTTTTTAAAAACTCAATTTCACTTACAATTACTCTCTTTATTGTCGCTGCAATGCTTTTCGTTCAGGCGTGCGATACAACCAGTACAGATGATGAAGATGACCACATCGACGCCACAGGATTTATCCTTGTTCAAAATAATGCAGAAATTCTTCGCTATGAGAATAACCAGTACTTTTGGAATACTTCCGGTACCTGGGACGATTATTTTCGCGAGGGGGTTGATGGCATCGTAATTTCTACCGATGTAATTGACCTCACTCAGGATAATCCTCGCGGTATGACTCCTTCTATTGCTTTACGATGGCTGGACGCCGATGGTGAGCCGTTTGATCTGCCGGATTTAAGTGAAGAAGAAGGTGGCGAATACTGGCTCGACTGGGAGTGGGAGAAGCCCAATACGCTAACAAGCGAATGCTCTGATGAAGCCAGAGTAGATATTACAGCACTCGGTGATATTCGTCCGGCCAACCTGGAACAGCACGGCAGTGATGGCCAGTGGGGTTTCCATTTCAGAGCAGATCATACCGGGCAGGACAGAATCCGCTTTCGCCTGATGCACGAACACGGACAAGCAGCTCATAGTGATTTCACCTCACAATGGATGAATGTGTATGTTCCCCATGATGATCACGAAATGATTGATGAAAATGGAATATACCTTCACACGCGAAGTAAATGCCGTGTAGACAGGCCGAGAGACTAAATATTTTCGAAAGTAAACCTGAAGAAAACCTCCAGGGTCTTTAAACCTGGAGGTTTATCTTAATAGACTTTTTTACATGATTCCAGCATATCTTCTATGAAGAATTTTTTTCTTCCATTCATTGCAATTTTTTGCCTCTTTACTTTTACTGAAGCTTCCGGTCATTCTGAACCCTCTTTTTCCGGCACAGTAACAGGAATTGTGGTAGATGCAGAAACCGGCTCCCCCATATCTTACGCATATCTTCATCTCGAAAATATCAACCGAACAGCAACAACAGATCGTGAAGGTCGTTTCGAGCTTAGAAATGTACCCGAAGGCAGCTACACCATTCAAATACATCGAATCGGCTACGTAACTCAAAGCCAAAATATACGGGTTGAACGGGACGAGGAAACCCGGCTCTCATTCCAAATGCGGTCGACCGTTCTTTCGGGACAGGCTATTGAAGTAGTGGCCGATGCCGAAGGCACGCTCGGGGCAAATCTCGAACATGCATCACTTAAAATAATCGGAGATCAGCTCCGCCGGAACCTCGACGTAACACTGTCAGGAACCCTCAACAATCAGGCCGGATTTGCCGAACGAAGTATGGGTGCAGCACCCGGCAGGCCGGTTATGCGCGGGCTGGGTGATGAGCGCGTATTAATTCTTGAAGATGGCGGACGTACCGGAGATGTATCCTGGACATCCGGCGATCACTCTGTGACGGTTGATCCTTCATCTGCCAATGAAATTGAAATTGTGCGTGGTCCGGCTGCACTCGAGTTCGGCTCGGGTGCCATCGGCGGGGTGATTAATGTTGTAAGAAACCAGATTCCCAACAGTGTTCCATCAAGAGTTACCGGGACAATCTCTACTCAGGGATCTTCTGTTAACCAGGGCCTGATGGGCGCAGGTTCTTTGACTGTTCCCTGGAATAATCTTGTTTTAAATGTGGATCTGAACGGACGGTTCGGCCAGGATTACAGTACACCCCTTGGTTCCCTTTCCAACTCATACCTGAGAACAGCCAATAATGGTTTCGGACTTGGATACATCCGTTCCTGGGGATATGCCGGCTTGTCTGGTTCTGTCTATTACAGTGAGTATGGAATCCCACCCGACCCTGAAGGCGGACACCCTGCTGGTGTGGATATTGAGATGTACAAATATCAGACAGAAGGCCGGGCTGAAATTCTGATCAGGGATTCCTTTTTTAACCTACTTGAGGTTCGCAGCTCATACATTCACTACCACCATGTTGAACTGGAAGCGAGTGGCAGGGTAGGAACGCAATATGATATGGATACATTTACCGGCTCTGTGAAGCTTAGAAACAGAGGTTTCGGTTTTTTTGACAGCGGAGTAATCGGTGTATGGGGCGATTTTGTGGACTATACAGTGTTCGGTTCCAGAACGCCCAAATCCAATTCATGGAGCGGTGCCGCCTTTGCCATACAGGAAGCAGATATCGGTCCGCTGCACTTAGAAGCAGGACTCCGCCTCAACCATACTGCTGCCTGGCCCGAACAGGAACGCCCCAACTCTTACATCGGCCACGTGCGCGAGCGGAGTTTTACAGGATTGGAATCTTCCTTTTCTGCTATTTACAATTTTGGGCAGGGATTTTATCTCGGCTCCACGTTTATGCACTCCTGGCGGGCGCCGAGCCTGGAGGAACTGTACTCCGAAGGCCCTCATCTTGCAGCCTATGCATTTGAAATCGGGAATCCTGATCTGGATGCCGAACGGGGTCTCGGTACCGAAATTTTTGCCCGCTACAAACAGGACAACTTCAACATGCAGCTTGCTGGTTACTACAACTCTTTCGGTAATTTCCTGCACGCACAGGATACAGGACGCCCCAGTATACCCCGTGCTGACCTAAACGAATTTCAATACGTTGGAACTGAGGCTTCTATTTACGGGCTGGAACTATCGGGTGAATATCAACTGCTGGAAAATCTTGCTATCGATGGAAATGCCACATTAACCATCGGTGACCGGGTGGTATCGGAAGAAGAAAAGGAAGCTACCGGTTTAACCGAATCGAACCAGCCCCTGCCGATGATTCCGCCTCTAAATGGAAATATTGGAATTCGCTATGCACTCGACGGGTTCACCATCGGAGGACGAGTGAGGATGTCAGCCAAACAAAACCGGCTTGGCGAGTTCGAAACGGTTACAGATTCATATACGATTGTAGATCTGAATGCTCAATATAACTTCTCCTGGGGGAATACCCTTCACACATTATCGCTCAATGGCTTAAATATTTTCAATGAAGAATATTATAACCACCTCTCACTCATCAAAGATATTTTTCCTGAGCCGGGCAGGAGTGTAAATCTGCTTTATCGGGTTTATTTCTGATCTATCTGATCATCAGCTTGTTCACTATTTCTTGGATCTGGTTTTCCTGAAAGCCCGAACATCGACTTCTGTTCTCTGATCCGCTGTATTTCGGGATCTTTTGAATAATAGGAAATCAGCAAAAAGAGAGAGAGATTAGTAATTTTTCTGAGCGCGCTTGTCACCAGAAGCATTCCGGCAACAGCAGCAGTGGCCATATTCAGAGCTCGTGAAAGCTCAATTCCCGCCCACATAAAAACCAGGTCACGGCTGGGGATAAACGGAATCCGGTTCACAACAATAATAATGGCCAGAAACAGGAACCAGATCGAAAGCGGGGTATTCGGAATAACTACAGCCCACTGAACGATCAGCAGTCCATGATGAATAATGAAGCGCACAAAATAGATAGAAAAGACAATCGCTGCTTTTTTCAGAGAAAGATCAAAAAGGTAACGCCTGAACTGTATAAATAACCCGATAAAAACGGCCAGTATCACTACAGCGGCAGCGACATAAACCAGGTTCACATCCCCAACAATATCATCGAGATTTATTATCCCGAAAAATATAAGAATGCCCACCAATGAAAACGCCACAGAGTTGGAACAAACGGATGATAGTATATTATTATCTCTTACATTTTTCAGTACTTCTGCATCTTCTTTATCCAGGTATTTTCGTGCCCACATAAACAAGTAAAACTCGCCGGAGTACCCCATCACCTCTTCGTTATAAACCCTTTTGGTGAGAAATGCCTTAAAAGACTCCCATTTGCGAACCTTCCAGACCTGCTGATATATAAAGATTTCGGCTATCGGGAGTGAGAGATAGAGCACTACAAACAATATGTAAAACACCGGATGGGTCGGAAGCGAAGTGAGCACCTCCATCCACCCGATTTCAAACATCTGATAAATAATAATGCCGATAATCGCGACAACAAGTATACGCCTGAAAATATGTGAAGCTTTCTGAACCCTGGGATCATTATTCAGAAAATCCCAATACTTATTAATCTTCTCTTTTATCACGTACAGTTATATTCTGTTTCGAGGTGCCCAAAACTAAAGATCATTTCCGAAAACATTCTGGTTAATTAGTAAAAAAATCTTACCATGGAACAGATATTCTGAAATATCGTTAAACAGGTTAGTGTCTTATTAGCTTAAAACGCTGATTAAGTCCTGTCTGGTTTTTACTCTGAATTTAAGACCTCATCAGCATACTAAAGTTGAAACCGGTCAGCCCTTAATCCGACAAATGTGAGTTAAATAAACATTAGTGCAGGTACAACATAACGTTCTAAAGTTCCATAAATCAATACACAACGTAAGCATTACTTCTGCGTTACCAAACCGGTTTAATTACAAGTCGTCTGTTACCACAGAACATCCAGAGGCTTAAACTTTTTGATTACTGACTGATGAAAATACAAGTTTTTTCTTCTCTTCTGCTATTTCTTTTTTTGGTAAATGAACGCGGTATATCACAAGTAGCCAATCCTAATGGATCACTTAACTCTCTATCTAACAATGATATATGGGCACAAACCCTGACTGGAAGCCACTTTAACGAATTCTGGACCTACCATTTCTATTTTGAGAATGACCTGAAAGTACACATTACCTTTTCAGTTGCCAATTTTGGCAGCCTCAAATCGCCGGTAAGCGGTGTTCAGATATCAGTGGATAAATTGGATGGTGAACTCTACCAGTTATCCCGTGAATACAGTATCGAACATCTGGTGCAGGACAAAGAAAAACACTTGTTCCAGAATCGCATAGACCGTGAGCTTTTTTTCCAGGGAAAGCTTCCCAAAGAGCAGCGAGTACGCATCAACACCAGCAAAGACGGCATTGAATACGATATCGATCTCAACATCAGCAATATTGCCGAAGGAGTTAAAATGGGTAATGGCAAGTATCAAATCGGGAATGAAGAAGTTGGTATTTTTACCCACATTCCTTATGCCGAAGCCAACGGATATGTGAAAGTAAACGGAAAGCGCAAAAACGTGAAAGGTACCGTTTATATGGACCACACTTTTCAGAACCAGACCACTACACGGCTTGTAGACAGCGGTTACCGGTTTATACACCACCAGGATGAAAACAACTGGGAAATTCTTTTTATGATGCTGCCCGAAGATTCCGCTGACCGAAAAACGATCGGCTATCACCTGACCAACCGTAATGGCGAAATTAAAATTCAGGGGGTGAACCGGATCAGGGAGATGTCAAAACGAAATCTTTTTGGTGAAAATGTAGCCCGCACACTCGAAATTGAACTTGAAAACTCGACCACCATCCGTATGAACCGTCGTGTGGATACCGAAAAATTTTCTGTTCTGGGTGAACTGGGCCGAATTGCCCGGCGTGCAGCCCGAACCTTTCTTGGGGGTGAAGTGATCCATTTCAGAGGTGAAGGAACCATTTTTGAAACCGGTGAACGCTCCAAACGTGGCTATTACAATTATTTCATTGTAAGTTAAGCAGCTACCCGGTTTTTTTGATATGCACGCTCACATCGGCGGCAACGCCCAGGGCACGATACCTGAATATGTGTTCAAATTGTGGTTGGCTCATGGTATAACATCCATCCGTGAACGAATCTCCAGGTTCTGTACGGCACGGGAGCCATACAGGTGAATGAGGATAATGAAGCAGTACGTGTAGACGGAGTAAAGTACACCATCAATGCTGAGGCTGCACATCATCAAAATTCACTATTCCCAAAATTTCAATGCCGGGCATTTTCATTCTTACCATTTCATTTCAGTTACGTACATTTAACTCCATAAGCTGAACACAATATTATATTTGTCCATGCCCCAAATCCCAACAATCACCGATATCAACGAAGCCACAGAACGCATAAAACCGTACGTACACCGGACACCCGTTCTGCAATCGTCATGGTTTAACGACCAAACCGGTGCAGAACTTTTTTTTAAGTGCGAAAACTTTCAGAAAGTGGGGGCCTTCAAATTCAGAGGGGCATGTAATGCCATCAAGAAGCTGCCAAAACATGATGGTAAAAAAGGAATTGTCACCCACTCATCCGGCAACCATGCACAAGCCGTGGCACTGGCCGCAAAACTGAACGGGTACAAGGCCACCATCGTCATGCCGAAAAATGCCCCAAAAGTGAAAGTGGAAGCTGTGAAAGGCTACGAAGCAGAAATCGTTTTTTGTGAATCCACGATCGATGCCAGGGAGGAAACGGCTCAAAACATCATCCGGGAAACCGGGGCCACATTCATTCACCCCTACAACCACCCCGATGTAATTGCCGGACAAGGAACCTCAGCCAAAGAACTTCTCGAAGAAATACCCGAATTGGATGCGATCTTTACACCGGTTGGCGGCGGCGGTTTGATGAGCGGAACACTGCTGTCAGCTAAAGCCATCAACTCGAAAATAAAGGTTTTTGGTGTTGAACCGGAACTGGCTGATGATGCCTTGCGATCTATGAAATCAGGTAAAGTTGAACCCGTATTGCGGACCGATACCATCGCCGACGGCTTGCGCACATCACTTGGCGAACTGACGTTTGAGATCATTCAATCACATATCGACAATATCGTAACCGTTTCCGAGGCATCCATCATCCGCGATATGCGAAACGTCTGGGAACGAATGAAAATCATCATCGAGCCATCCAGTGCGGTTCCGGTGGCTGCCATCATGGATAATAAAGTTCAGGTTGAAGGGCTAAAAGTTGGCATTATTCTTACCGGTGGGAATGTGGATTTGGATACCTTCAAGTGGTGATTTTTGAATGAGTGTACTTAGCACCTCTTCGCGGCCTTTGCGATTTCAACCAGCCTGAGCTGAATTCTGTTGAATGCATCGTTAAGGATCCGATGAAACGCAAAGGAATCATTTATTTGGTGAAAATTCTACTAAATTTCAGAGAGATAAATCATCAGTCCTTAGTATAAACTATATATTATTACAGGAGTTAAACTCAACCCACCACAAGGTAAAGATTCTATCAAATGGGATAATTTTTGAAATCAATAGGCTTGTATTTGGTGTGTTAGTGGTGTAATTTTACACCAAATTAATGGAGGATCTATGAAAAGGCAGAGCATATCATTCACAAAACCCAATAATGACTGGCTTCAAGCCCAAGTTGCCAGCGAGGAATATTCAAGTAAAAGCGAGCTTGTTAATGATTTAATTCGCAAAGAGCGCAAACGCCAGGATGAGATTGAGTGGATTCGGTCAAGGTTAATAGAGGCCGAACGAAAGGGTTTTACAGAAGAGGGTCGAGATGAAATCCTGAGAGAGTCAAAAAAACAACTTCAAGAGGGTGGCCAGCTATAAATTAAGCAATCAAGCGAGAGAAGATCTGATTAGAATTCATCAATACGGAGTCAGGACTTTTGGAGAAGTTCAAGCTGATCAATATTTATCCGATTTCTTTGAAGAATTTGAAGTTATTGCCCGCTACCCTGATCGTTATCAAAAAGTTGACTTTATTCGTGAAGGATACAGAAGATGCGTATGTGGTGTTGATACTATTTATTACAAATTCCAATGGGGAACTGTAGAGATAATGACCATAATCGGCCGGCTGGATTTCGATCATCAATGACTCAGACAACGTTATTTGATTGGTCTGCACAGCAAAAATCTCTAACAAACGAAGCTACTCGCCTCGGGGTCTTTTGGGGACGATTTCATCTTGTTAAATCCTCAATCAAGTAGACCGGATATTAATTCGGATATTGAACCGGATGTCGTGTGTGGTTCTCTTGAATGTGCGTGATGATTTGGGAAGTATCTGACTGAAGCCGTATTCGAAATTGGCTTGCACGGTTGTTGAGAATCGGTACCCCACCACCATCGATGCATTGATTCTCGACTGGCCGGTGGGCGGACTGGGTGTAAAAGCGTAGGCCGACGGATCACGATCGATCGTCTGGCTGTCTTGCTGAAGCGCACGATCCAGGTCTGCATCCAGTAAAAAGCGCTGTTCGATATCTTCGATGAATGCACCATTTAGTGTCAGATCGATATTACTGGCCGTTGTCCGTACAAACGGAATTCTGAAGTTCCGGAGGGTATAGGCCATCGATACCCTCATTCCTTTCGATGTACGCTCAATTACCTGGGTGTTAGAGAGCGAAAGACTGGTAATTTTGCTGCTTTCATAGCCTATTTGTGTTCTCAGGCCATTGTCCCACGTGATGTTTAGCTGAGCCAGCGGTGAAAATCTCCGCTCTATATTTACTGAACTCGGTTCATATTCCGGACGGCTATCCTCTATCGTATAAATTCCCACTCTCCTTGTAAAAAGTTCATCGGGATTATTGGTCAGGTTCCATCCCATACGATACAAACCGTTATAAGAGTGGCTAATGGTAGCCCGCTGCATATACTCGCCAATAAAAGGAAAAAGATTTTCCAGGCCCGTCCAGTTTAGCGACCAGTTGGGCAGCGGGATCGCTGTAAAGCTTTTCCTTCCCACCGAAGATGAACTTCCGAGGTACGCTTTTCTGAAATCTTCCTGTAAGTTCACACGGTTCAAAAGTGTATTTGTTCCTCCATCGGGATCACGAATCAAATTTTCCATATCACTCATCCCATCAAAAGCGGTTTGAAGCTGGCTTCGGAAAAGTTCTTCATACCCGTCGCCAAACGCCCAGACACTGGAAGTAATTGTTCCTGTAGCACTCCGAACCGATGAAATCACATTATCCGGGTCCAGTGAAATAGATTCTGTAAACCGCTCTTCCCACTGAGTTTGCCAGTTCAGGTCAACCGACACATTCTGAAACGGATTCATCCGGGTATTCAGGGTAATATTGTCGGAATAGGTATTGTTGGCTGGAAGCTGAACAGTCGATACACCATCGGGATTGGAAATTAGCCTGTCCTGTGAGATGCGTTCTGTGATACCGAGCCGGTAGCCAAAAGGTGGTGTAAATGAAGATTCACCGCTAAACATATCAAAAAACTGTGAACCTCCTTCATAGCCGCTTTGTGCCGCCGTTTTTGAATCGTTGTAGTTAATGTCGATGCTGCTGAAACTAAACAGTGCAAGGGCCATCTTCCGGCCAAAATATGCCGCATGATCGCCGAATGTGTAGAGCTCTTCCAGTGCATCCTCAACATCATTGTTACTATCCCGGCCCCGTTCTTGTCGCTCAGCCCGCTCCCTCCGATTTGCTTCTGTTGCCCTTTCATAAAACGGAATCCGGTTCATCAGGTTATTTACATCCATCCTGAGGGTATGATCCAGCCGGAACGTATTGGATACTCTGGCACCAAGTTCTGAACCAAATGGAGAATTTTCCCATCTGAATCCGCCTGAATACCGGGCCGTGTAAGAGAGCCAGCTGAGCTGCCGGACCTGATTGAGACGGGGCTGCCAGTTGGCAGTATAGTTCTCGGTGTAACTGTTACGACGGGGTGAAATATCGCCCCAAATCAGGTCTCTGTAAACCCCCATCGATGGGGAGGGTTCAAACGCCGTACTGTCGACTCCGGCCAGTTGCCCTTCCCGGATTGAGGCACGAGCCAGGTCAAACTCGCTTTGAGACTGAAAGGTGGTTGATATAGATCTGGTCAGATTATAACCCATTCCAAGGGTTGTATTGTATGTAAAACTGTGGGTTTGCTGAAGCGGCTGTTCTTCTTCGCCCATTAATAACCGGCGCTTGCGCTCTTCGTAAGATCGCCTTGTACTCACCGATGAACTGATATTATTGGGCACAAACCCCAGCTCCAGCCGCGCTGCGTTCCCCAGCAGCGGCAGATCTTCCATAAATCCAAACGGGCGAAAAAACCGCACTGTCCTGAAATTGAGATTGTATCGGAGCGAGGCGTTATAATTCCAGTTATCCTGGAACCGGAACTGCGGATTTCGGCCATTGGTAGTATTGTAGTTGTAGTTGAGTGTTGTATTGTCAAGGATCACCCTGGAAAATGGGTTTTGAGAGTTTCGCTTCGAAATATTTGAAAAATTCACTGCATAATGATCGGTGAACGTTTCCACTTCACGACGCTGCTGGTCAATCAGCAGTTCCTGCTGCTCGGAGCCGATCTCTGTGCGGGCACGAACCGCCTCTTCAAAATCAGTAAATCGTATGTCCCCCTGGTTCGGCAGGTATTTCGGAACTGAGGACGAACGCCTCGCCGATAGATTTACCGGTATATTCCATCCGTAACGATCGGGAATGAAACTGTCGAGGTTCACCGAGGTGCTCAGATCATACGCCAGTTCGTTACTCACTCTTCTCTGGCCAAGCCGAGAATCGAGTGAACCAAAACCTTGCGTTTGCCGGGTAAAGTTGGCATTTACTGTGGCAAAATCGGCAAGTTGAAGAGTTGATCTTGCATTGGCCGCCCACCCTCTTTCGTTATCAAAACCGGAAACCCGTAGCTCGTTAAGCCAAAAATCAGCGTTTAAATGAGGTGTTCCGTTTCCTGATGGATTATCCGGATCGTAAGGATTTCGAATACCCATTCCCACCTCTGATACCCGTCCGAGAGAGGGATTTCCCCTGATGGCCACAACCGCTCCCGGCACCGCATCTTCAAGTATGTCGGAGCGTTCATACACCTGCGAAAAGTCCATACTGCCTTCCTGATCCCTCAGTTGTTTGAGCTGGTTGAAGGCCGCAAGAACAATGTTCATCGAATTTTCATCATAAAGCCATACCTGTTCGGCCTCATCTGCAAGCTGACCGGAATTGCCGGGATCAAACGATTGGTAGGGATAATGCGGATCAGACGGAGATACCGGCTGGCGATATTCATAGTAATTATTCTCCAGGTCATTCCCGAAACGCATCACAAGCTCAGCATCTCCCCGTTCTTCAAATCCTTCTCCGTGCACAAACATCCGCATATTAGAGTAATTCAGCAGATCAAGTCCACCGGAATACACCCGCTTGATCATTTGCAAACTGCCGGGGCTTAAGTTTCTTGCCTGCAACACGATAGACTGCTCATTCTGCAAAGATTGGAGCTGTGTTCCGCGATTCTGTGCACGAATACCACCCGCTGGCTGGCGATATGGAATCGGCTGGCGATTTGAGTTCTCCTCAATGTTGATGGTACTCACACGAAGTTCTGCATTCGGATCGCTTGTCTGATTGATATTCTCATCCTGACGCCACTGGCTCCCCACAAATTCCAACGAGGCAAATCTCAGGGTAAACGGCTGTTCATAACCCGACATCCACATACGCACATAGGTGATATTCTGAAAGTCGTTTATATCGCCAACTTGTCGCTTGAATTCACTCAGCGGAATTCGGACCTGGTACCAACGATCTTGCTGACGGCTCCCGGACACACGATCTACGATGAAAGTACCCGGAGATCCAATTTCAAGGCCAGCTTCATCAGCGGGATTCAGTTCCACCTGATATTGATAATAAGCATTGGTCAGGGCCACAGATGAGGGGTTTACCAAGCCCTCCGTATCGGGGCGGTTGGTTATAGCACGACGATCGGACTGATCCAGCGGTGTGTTGCCTTCATGATAACCAAGCAGCCTGTGAAAACGCTGGTGCAGTGGCAGGTCCTGTACCTGAGATTCACCGTAAAATATGTACTGATCGTTGGAGGGATCCCGCCAAATCTGCTGAAATTCCGGACTGTTCTCTCCGTATTGCTCCCGCATCTCATCAATAAATTCGGAAAAAACGGTCTGTTCATTCAAACCGTTGAACCCACCGGTTGATGGGAGTCCGTCCAGCCCCACATCTTCGAGTTCACGATTTACGTTGGAAAACTGACCTTCGGGCGGAGGCGGATTGGCAGGTGTAAAAGAACGGGGATTACCTGAAATATCAGGTATCAAATTTTCAGGATTAAGTGCGAGGCCGTCTTCAGTGTTAAGTTTGGAGTTTGGGATTACATCTTCCGAAATGAGGCCTATATCGATGAAGATGGTTCCGTCATAATCTTCGATGGCTGCCCCCGATGGCATCCGGCCACCCGGCAGAACGGGCTGTACCCAGAATTCCAGAAATTCGATATTGTTCTGGGTAAAATCTTCCTGTCCCGATGGTATCACGGCTGTCATACCTCCCCAGGTTTTTTCAGGAGTCTCTTCAAGAAGTTCCCGCAGATTCATGTTATAGTTGTATGGGCCGCGCCGGGTGGGGTCATAAAAAACATCCAGTGTCGTGATGATCTCTTCCTGCGGATTCTGAGTTTCCCGGCCGGGGAATACGTCGTTCACGCGCACGGGATTGGATTCAGGGGTAAACTCTACATTATCAAGAATAGATGAGATATTTCTCGGAATGGTATACCACGAAAATTTTGACCGCATATCTGAACGCTCAATTCGAGATTGCTGAGAAGAAACGGGCTGTCCGGGGAAATCATCTTCTTCAAAAAAAGCCCGGTCCGGTTCAAATCCGGGAATGGCCGCGGGTGCAGCCGCCAGATTCCATCGTGTGGCATTAAGCAGATTGATTTTAACGCTCGCACCTTCAAAATCATCAATAAAGGAAAGTCCCTCCTCTTCATCCGGAAAAAGCTCGTTGTTGCGAATAGCCCGGCGGACTGCCCGTGTTTCCGATATACCGGGGCGAAGCTGGGCAAATTCACCGCTGAAGGTAAACTCAGAATTTTCCCTCGTCTGCAGAAGAGGCATGGAATCTAAAAGACGTGTAAAAAAAGGCGTATCAAACCGTGCGTTTGCATCCAGGCCAATCACAGAGTTGCTGATCGGCTCATCCCCAATCCTGATTTTGTCATCCAAAGGGCGTTCGCTATACCTGAAAAGAGTTCCGCCAACACGAAAATCCCGGGTGATCTCATACTCGGCCCTCAGCCCTGTAAACGTTCTCTGTTCGATCGATGTGAGCGACTGGTTCTCATACTCAATTCGGATATCCTGGCCGGGTGCGGTATATCTGTCATTCAAAATGGTGATGCTCCCGAAAGAGTAGTCCACCTGGTAGTCCACATCTTCGGTAAGCTGTGATCCGTTTGCGTACACACGAACCGATCCTTCAACCAGGGCAATACCCAAATTAAAATTATCCTGTGCCCCGCCTCTTGAGGTACCGTTAAATTGATAAAAACTGTTTCTGGAACTTTGCGCGGCATTCCGCTGGCGTTCGGTGTAAAGTTCGAAATAGGTCAGCCGGCTGATCTCCTCTTCAGTTGCCGGTGAATCTTCCAGGACTTCTCTCAGACGCGTACCGAACGGTTCGAGGTATGGAAAGATAATAAACCCCTGCTGAGCATCAAGTGTTCCTGTGCCAAAGTCGATCTGATTGTCGGGTTCCAGTGCGCCCTGTGAGTCCACACGGTCCAGTCCCAAATCCTGAATCAGTGTTGTATTCCGGCCCGGAAGCCGGTTCCTGGCCACGTTCTCTTCGGTAAATTGCAATTCAAGTTCCAGTGACTCCCGGGTGATGTTACTCACACCCAGCGAATAGATATTTCGCATCGTTAAAGGGAATAGCATATTATCCGTCGATATATTCTTGGGGCGCAGCATCTTCAGAAAAATTCGGTCTCCCCCTCCGCGGTTCACCTCACCCACGCTGATCAGATCGTTGCCCGGCCCCCTGTAGTTGTAGGAAACCGCCAATACCTCACGCGAACCAAGAGTGCGCCGCAATGATATAAACCCCGACACTTTGTTGATGGTGTAATCGGAGCCTTCCTCAAGCTGTTTGAAATATCCTTGCTCGAAATTCCTGGAATCCTGTACACCCAAATCCGAAGCAGAAATACCTTCCTGCGGATCTCTGAACTGGCTGAGAAGTTCTTCCGGGAAAGGGTCTGTCCGGTTATCGGGCGGACCAAAAGAACCATCAGGACGCTCATTAACACCCATTTCGGCAAGTGCCACAGCTTGTCTCGACCCTTCTTCAGCCTGAATATTTTCACGCAAAATCCACACTTCCACATCCGCTATTTGTAAAGTTTGTGAAAGCTGTTGAGGATTCGCCATGCTGTTTTCGAACTCCTGGCGAGTATAAAAATCAAGAAAAAAGTGACGGTTATCACTATAATCTGCCGGACGCAGCTGTATAATCTGTTCCTGCGAACCACCGCGAATAGTTTCCACATTACTCTCCCCGTCCTGCTGAGATACAACTGAAGTAAGACGAAGTGACCCCAGTTCCGCTACCGATTTAATCCCGAAAAGTGCTCCGCTTCCGCGAATAAGTGAATTGCCAGTATTCATCGATACGTTCCCCATCTCAATACTTTTGATGATTTCATCATCGTAGCCTTCATACACAATATTAAGCCGGTTTTGGTAATCGAAGGTGCGTTCGGTGTCCCAGTCGGTCTGGATAGTGAGTTTGTCCCCAATATTCCCCTGGATATTTAGCTGCAGGCTCTGGTCAAACATTGGATCAATTCTCGTCTGCTGATCAGGTGGCAGCGAGGGATCTTCAGATCTCTGAATAGAGGCTCCTACATTCATTTGTGCGACGCCGTTCACCCTCAGGTTCACCTCTGGCCGCCCAAAAATGGTGGTAAATGCCGATTCGCGCCCCCCGGGAATTGCCAGGCTGAAATCGAGTAATCCGCGGTCTCTATCCTCTCTCTGCCTCGATTCTAAAATCAGTTGCGACCAGTTTGATTCAATAGCGAATTTGTGATGTTTTTTGGCATACTCCTCAAAAGACATCGAAGAAGGCACACCGGAACGCTGCCCGCCAACTTTCCGCTCGACATAAAAACCACCAACTGGCCTCCGGTAGATCTCCACTTCTTCTTCCGGCAGCGTTATAAAATAGATGGCAGGTATGGGGCGAAAGAAGGGCCTGGACACAAAATCCCCGTAAACGGTTTTGAATGCCTTTTCAAATTCACCATTGCCTGTAGTATCAGAAGAAACCTCTTCCACTCTATTTTCATCCGCATTCTGAGCGTAAAGTTCACTCTGGCTGAATGCAAACAGAATAGAACCGAAAATGATGAACTGATAATAACGACGTAAATCAATCACTGGACATATGTTTACATAGCTGAAAGTATTTCGTCCAGCCAGTAATTAAATTTCATTGGATACTTGTTAACGCCGTAGCAATGTAGCGATAGGTATTAATTAAGTTTGAATAGTTTTTGTTCAATCAAACGTGCATAATAAAAGATTATGCAAAATGTTAAAAGCTATATGCAATTTAATCTTACCAGCTATATCACAGACGCACTTTCCTGAACGTTATACAGTTATTAACCATTAAACACGAAATATGCCGGTGCCTTGTCATTCCTGAATTGAGTATCTTTACAAGGATTTGGAGTATAAATTCAACGGTCTGTATGGTAAAAATGGCAATGAAATTCCGCAGAATTAATCAACTGAATTGAAAATGCTCAATAAGGTTCAAATAGATCTTCTGAAAAAACACATTGGTCCGTTTCTGTTCTGCTTTTTTACGATGATGTTTATTCTTCTGATGCAATTTTTAATTCTGCACGTGGATAAACTTGTTGGCAAAGGACTGCCAATCATGATTGTTATTGAACTGATCATGAACAATCTGGCATATATGGTGGTTTTGGCTCTGCCCATGTCTGTACTGATTTCTACGCTCATCGCGTTTGGGAAATTTGCGGAATGGAACGAATTAACCGCTATAAGGGCGGCCGGGATTAACCCGATTCAGCTGATCACTCCGGTTCTCTTTTGCGGTTTTCTTTTATTTCTGTTTACAGCCTACTTTTCGAACTATATTTTGCCTGAGGCCAACCACAAAGCTCGCTCACTTTTTATTGATATCCGAACTCAAAAACCGGCGTTCGACCTTCAGCCTGCTACGTTTTACGATAATATTGACGGATACACCTTTTTAATAAAAGAGATCAATTCAGAAACAGACTCCCTTTACGACATCCGTGTTATCCAGGAACCCACCGATAATCGGAATCGTGCCTTCATCAATGCCAAAAGAGGGTGGCTGGAGAGCCCCGATGAACAAACTCTCACACTTTTTATGAAAGATGGTTCTATTTTGCGTTACATCCCGGGAAGGAGCGGCAGAGATGAAACCCTTGAAAAAAGCACTTTCAAGCAGTACCGTATGAGTTTTGACCTTTCCGACCTCACATTCTCCAGGTCCAATCCCGACCAAAGGTCACGCACCGACCGCACTATGAGTGCTCAGGCAATGCTGGCAGTAGTTGATACGCTCAAAATGGATCAGGAAAAACACCGAAGGAATTTCAGGGAGAATCTTTCACAGGATATCAACGTTCCTTTTCATTATGAAGCGACACAAATTTTTGAGCTGAGTGAGCAGCATCTGGCCGATACCATCCGTGCCTATGAATCAGAATTTATCACACTGAATTTACTTCCTAACCCCAACGCGCAACGCTCTGCGATAAACCGTGCTACCAACTCTGTTGACCGGTACAGGCCGGAGCTGGAAAATCTGATATCTGATATAAGCTGGCGTGATTTCCGGATAGCCGAGTTCATGGTTGAAATTCATAAAAAGCTTTCCATTCCTTTTGCCTGCTTTATTTTTGTTCTTCTGGGTGCTCCCATTGGGATGCTCACACGGAAGGGAAACATCGGGGTGGCAGCCATTATCAGTTCTGTTCTGCTAACAGTTTACTTTATAGCAGTTATACAGGGGGAGAAGTTTGCCGACCGTAAAATTATCACACCGTTTATGGGTATGTGGGGGATCAATCTTTTGTATCTTGCCATCGGGTTAATTCTGACACTGCACGTGACCACTTCACTAAAAATCACCAATCTATTCCGGCGAGATGAATAAACTGGATCGCTACATCTTTTTCCGAATTCTCACCATTACAGTATTTGTACTTGGGGTGTTGATCTGCATCTTCATTCTGATCGATTTCTCGGAAAACAGCGACAATTTTGCAGATAAAGGAGCAACGCTTTCTGAGATATGGAACCAGTATTATCTCAACTATATTCCCGAAATGACGCGACTGGTGATGCCCGTAGCCGTTTTTGTGGCATGTCTCTTCCTCACCGGGCAAATGACTGAACGTCTCGAAATCATCGCGATCAAAGCGTCCGGTATCAGTCTTTACAGGTTATTAATGCCTTATCTCTTTATAGGCGTTTGCCTGGCGGGTGTAGTCAGTTATCTCGATGCTTATGTTATTCCGCAATCGAATGCCGAACGGATAGAGTTTGAGCAGGAATATCTATCCCGAAGCGGTGAACGGATTGACCGGGGAGGTATATTCCGGCAGGATTCAGACAGTACCATTATAAACATCAATTTTTACGACGCCAATGCTGATGTAGGTTACAGGGTATATCTGCTCGAATTTTCCGGCGAAGAGATCAAACGAATTGTTCAGGCCAACCGGATGATGTGGGTTGATTCCACCTCGAACTGGATTACCGACCGTGCAACTGTGCGAAAGTTCAACGACAATACCATCGAAGAAATATCTACCGAGCGCGAACCTTTTGATATTAACATCTTACCGAGAGATGTTACACGGCGCACATCCGATATTTACCAGCTTACCTATCCCGAAGCGATAGAATATATACAATCCCTGGAACGGATCGGTGCGGGTGGTATAGACCTGCCCAAAGTACAGCTATATGGTCGTATGGCTTATCCCATTTCTATCATTACCGTCTGCCTGATCGGTTTTGCCCTTGCCGCAGAAAGGAGAAAAGGCGGGAAAGGTTTTTATATCGCCTCCGGGCTGTTCATCAGTTTTATTTACCTGGCTATGATGAAAGTAATTGAACCGTTCGGTGCAGCCGGAACTATATCCCCGATGTTTGCCGCAGTGTTTCCGCACGCCTTCTTTTTTACGACAGGTGTGATCCTCCTGCTGATGACCAGGAAGTAACCTGGAATTATGCTTCCGGCTTTGGTCCGCGATAATTAAACGGCATATCGAACTTGTCTTTAGTAGTGATAGCCCCATGCTCACTTTCATACTTGCGGATGTTTTCATTCAGCGCATTTGCAAGTCTTTTGGCATGATCAGGTGTCAGCACCAGTCGTTTCACCACTTTGGCTTTCTTTACGGCCGGCATCATCGAAATAAAATCAAACACAAACTCCGAGGGAGAATGGGTAATCATAACAAGATTGGAGTAGGTACCCGTCGCCTCGTCATCCTTCAGTTCAATTTCTATTGGTTTCCCCTTTTTCGGTTTTTTTGGCTGGTCCATAACAGATTTTTTGATTTGTAATTATTTTCCGGAAGAACCGGGATGATCAATTATTTTAAGATAACTGTTCTGTAATTTGAAATGTCTTTGAATAATAATTTATGATTGATTCAGTCTAAAAAGTTGTGCTCTTTCATCCACTCATCACTATAAATTTTTGAAACATACCGGGTGCCGCTGTCGGGCAGAATAATTACCATCAGTGCATCACTTCCAAGCTGCTCTCGTTTGGCATATTCAATCGCACCATAAACAGCTGCCCCACAAGATCCGCCAATAAAAAGGCCTTCCTGCCTGGCAAGTTCTCTGGTTGTGACAAGTGCATTTTTATCATTCACCTGCACAACATCATCAATGATGTCAAAATCCACATTTTCGGGTATCAGATCCTCACCGATACCTTCGGTCAGATAAGGTTTGATTTCATTTTTATCGAACTCACCGGTTTCGAAGTATTTTTTGAATACCGAGCCCACACTGTCTACCCCGATCACTTTAATATCCGGATTTTGTTCTTTCAGATATTTACCCGTTCCCGAAATGGTGCCGCCGGTACCCATTCCGGCCACATAATGAGTGATTTTACCTTCAGTCTGTTCCCAGATCTCCGGACCTGTGGTTTCATAATGCGCCCTGGTATTGCTTAGATTATCATACTGGTTAGGATAGTAGGAGTTGGGTATTTCTTCGTCCAGTCGTTTTGCCACTGAATAGTAACTCCTGGGGTCTTCCGGCTCCACATTGGTGGGGCAAACACGCACTTCAGCCCCGAGAGCTCTGAGCAGGTCGACTTTTTCCTTGCTCTGTTTGTCGGTCGTGGTAAAAATACATTTATACCCCCGAACCGCAGCTACCAAAGCAAGCCCCATTCCTGTATTGCCCGATGTGCCTTCAATAATGGTACCCCCCGGTTTGAGCAGGCCCTTTTCTTCAGCATCATCAATCATTTTCAATGCAATGCGATCTTTGATGCTTTGCCCCGGATTCAGATATTCAACTTTGGCTGTAATTTGAGCATCCAGCTCCCCGCCTATTTTATTCAGGCGCACCAGCGGAGTATTGCCGATGGTTTCAATAATGGAATTGTAAATCATAAACTCAGTTTCAAAAAATCAATTTTGCGTTAGCTTTAGAATATATGAATTTTTTCACGGCTTTTATTTGTTCCTATCGTAACGAGTGTTCGATGAATTGTATAGAGCCCCGATTATCCGCTTAAAAGACAGCGCGAGCGTTTCGCTTAAGCGTTCAAAAAATGAGTCTATGACAAATCCGCTGTAAATTCCGACATATTATCAATTGGATTGAACGATGATATCCACCTCAGCCGATCTGTAGAATTCTTCTCCTGCTTTATTTCTGAGCACAAACTTGACATCATAAATCCCCGGTTCATCAGGTTTCCAGTTAACTCTTAACCGAATCCTGTTTTCAAGTTCAGCTATCTGTTTGTTATTTGCCAGTATTTCTATATGCATTGCTTCTTATTCCTCATAAAAGAGCTTCAAAAGGTTAATCTCTATGGCCTGTCCCAGGCGAAAGATTTAACCAACTTGGGTATAATTGATCGAAATGGAATTATATTCGAGTATTTCCAAATCAATTTGAAAACCTGGGATTTTTAAGTTAACATACATCGTATATGCTTCCGAGTCGTCTTCAATACCCGGGAATTCAAAAGGAAAGTACTGGTTTCTCAGCATCCCCATGTACGTACCCCCCAGCTGCTGTCATTATTTACAGCTAAAGCCTGAGCTGCAACTCCTTCATGGCCCAGCTTGTCATCTTCATTACAGACGATGGGTTTGCCATACATTTTCACATCCTCTATTCTACTTTCTGCAACCGCACGGTTACACCTGACATCACAATAGGTTTTTCATCAATCACTATCACCTATGATATTTACACAAAGGTGGCAAACCATTAAAAGGGATTTGATAAGATTTTCTCCGCTTCTTCCCGATTCACTCCCCTGTCCTCCATAATCTCCAGTATCACATCCTCTATGATCTGCTGATCTCTCTGATTCCGCTGAAATTTCTGTTGCCCGCCTGAACCTTTTACGAATTTTATCTCGATTTTGTTTGAACGTTCTTCCTCATCCCTCGAAACTGTCCGAATTGTATTCCCAAGCTTTGCGGCTATCTCGTCTGTGATTCGCTCAATTTCTTTGAATGTCATCTGTTTACCGATCTGTTAAGGTTCACCATATATCATCCTGCTGTCAATGTACTAATTTATTGACAGAAAATTGATCTACCAAATGGGCAGAAATAAATATACCCGGCCAAAACGGTTTAATGCTCCGGACTCTGAATAGCACTGGCGGTTTTTTATTTCAGTTTTCCTTATTTTAATACATATCATATAACCCAATTCATCTATGTTCTTAGATCAAAAAAAGCCTAAAGATTACGACTGCGGTTACAACCTCGACCTGATGATTGCCGCCATACCGCGCATTGATGATCAGGATGAACGCCTGAAATATGCAAAACGGGTTGTGGGACTCATCAAACAAAGCCATCCAAACTGGGTAGAAAAAAACGGACAAAGCCGTCTTGCATGGGACTATTATTTTGAACTCGCCGAATATAATCCGCGCGAGTATGGCATTGAAAACCCATTTGAAACCGGGCAAGTTGACGATGCTGAATAATTGGCCCTGATACTTCATCTGTCATCGGTAGCAACTAATCTTGCCCAAAAACGGGGCAACACTATTGAGGAGGTGACAGCAGGCTCCCTCCTTGTCCCGACACGCTTTTTGTGTCGGGACAAGGAGGGTTGGGGTGGGTCCGAAAGGGCTGGTAGTTCATCTTTCATTGGCAAATTCCTCAATTTTATGAAAATAAGTCAATTATTATAATTGAGGTGTTACCGGATCG
>SLGL01000382.1 GCA_007123785.1 Balneolaceae bacterium | reverse complement strand
TAATACTGCAAAAATCCCAAAAGTAGTAGGTGCGCATGGAGAAAAGGCATTGAAACTGGCTTGCGAACTCTATAATACTGCAATTATTCAAACAGTGCCTGTAAGTAACACCAAGACGGCTGAAGCGGTAAAACTGACAGAAAATATTTTCAGATCTGTGAATATTGCCCTTGTGAATGAACTGAAAGTGGTCTATAGCAAAATGGGTATTGATGTACATGAGGTACTGGATGCAGCAGAAACCAAACCTTTTGGATTTATGAAGTTTACACCAGGACCGGGATTAGGTGGCCATTGCATACCCATCGATCCGTTTTATCTAACCTGGAAAGCAAGAGAGTTTGAGCAAAATACCCGTTTCATTGAACTTGCTGGTGAAATAAATACATCGATGCCAAGATATGTCGTTCAGCGAACCTTAGAGGCATTGAATTCACAAAGCAAATCCATTCGCGGAAGCCGTATTCTCATTATTGGCCTTGCCTACAAGCCAGATGTAGATGATGACAGAGAATCACCCACTTATAAATTAATGGACTATTTTAATGAAATGGGTGCAGAGGTGGCTTATTATGATCCCTATGTACCTGAAATTAAAGGTTCACGCGAATATCCGCATTGGGCAGGAAAAAAATCTGTTACCTGGGATAAAAGTACTATTGAAAAGTTTGACGTGATAGTAATTTCCACAAATCATTCAGAGATAGATTATGCAAAACTTTCAGATTGGCATAACTTAATTGTGGATACGAGAAATTCCATGAAACATATTGACTCAAAAAACGGTCACATTTGGAAAGCTTAACTTCGGCTTCTGAAATCATACTAAAAATTAATAAAAGAGGCTCATTAAAAAGCTTTAATTAACGCGTTAATATCTAATTTGTATATTTTTATATGAAAATTTTTATCACGGGAACAGCTGGTTTTATAGGATTCCATTTGGCACAGAGGTTGCTTTCCGAAGGGCATAAGGTTGTTGGCCTTGATAACATCAACGACTATTATAATGTAAAACTGAAACTTGATCGCCTGAGAGAGTCTGGTATTACAGAAGTTAAAGAGAATGATTTTGTTGTTAGTCGTACCGATCCGGCGTATCGGTTTATGAAAGCCGACCTCCAAAACAGGAAAGTAATTGGCAATCTGTTTGAGAAGGAAAAATTTGATGTTGTGATTAATCTTGCTGCACAGGCTGGAGTGCGTTACAGTTTGAAAAACCCATACTCATATATTGACAGCAATATCAATGGATTTTTGAATGTACTGGAGGGATGCAGGAACTCCCGGGTAAAGCATCTGATTTATGCATCATCCAGTTCGGTTTATGGGGCAAATACCAAGATGCCGTTTCATACAGATGACAGGGTAGATCATCCCGTAAGCCTTTATGCCGCAAGTAAGAAGTCTAATGAATTGATGGCCTACTCCTATTCTCATTTGTATAGCTTACCCACCACAGGCTTACGATTCTTCACCGTTTACGGACCATGGGGAAGACCCGATATGGCCCTTTACATTTTTGCCAAGGCGATAACAGAGGGTAAACCTATAGATATTTATAACTATGGGAATATGGAAAGAGACTTTACATATGTAGATGATATTGTAGAGGGAGTAGTAAGGTTGTTAGATAAAGCTCCCGGAAATGTGGAGGCTGAAGATCAAAGCAAAGATCAAAATGTGTCCACTACTCCTTACTCTCAATTATTCAATATTGGCCATGGAAGCCCGGTTAAATTAATGGATTTTATAGACGAGATTGAAAAAAACCTTGGGGTCAATGCCTCTAAAAATCTAATGGAAATCCAGCCTGGTGATGTACCGAAAACGTGGGCTGATGTAGAAAACCTGTTCGAGTTAACTGACTTCAGGCCAAAGGTTTCTGTAGAAGAAGGAGTGAGAAAATTTTTGGAATGGTTTGAGCAATATCATAATGTCAAAAGATATTCTTGATAAAGTTATAATTTTAAGTAATATGATCTATTCTATTGAACTATTAACATTAAATTTACTCAAAACTATTTAATCGGGAAGATAATTTAGTTGTAAGCTAGTATAGCCTGTACCGATATATTCGACCCAAGATTGATTTTTATACAGAGAATAAATCTACAAAGATGCTGCAAAAAGTAATTGATTATAAAGATATCTGGAAGTTTATTGCGGAAGTTTCTATTTGGTCGTCAATTACAATATTCGCATTTCTTTTAAGACTCGATGGAAATATTAACGGACACGCAGCCACAATTGCCCAAATTACATTCATTCTTTTCATTTTTAAATCTCTTGCGGTTTATTGGTTTGGAACTTTCCGCCAATCCTGGCGAAATACTGGTTTCAGGGATCTTTATTCTATTTTTAAAGCTGTAGTATTGGTTTTTTTGGTTTTTTTAGGTGTTGTATTTGTTTTCAGGTCAACACTTCCTGTACCACTATCCGTACCATTTATTGAACTGGTGTTATCTCTGTTGATTTTGTGTGGGTTGAGGGTAGCAATTCGATTTTATTTCGTTTACTGGAATCCGCGTAAAGGAGATATAAAGAGCACCTGTCGTGTATTAATAGTTGGTGCAGGTGAAAGCGGAAATATGGCCGCAAGAGAGATGTTTCGTCATCCCGAAGCAGGCATGAAGCCAGTAGTATTTCTGGATGACGATAAATCAAAGCAAGGACAAAAGTTTTTAGGTATCCCCGTAGCAGGTCCTATTGAAGATATGAAGGATGCTGTTAAATTTTATAAGATTGATGAAATTTTAATTGCCATGCCTTCGGAAACGGGTGATGTGATTCGCCGGGTAGTCAATGAAGCCAGTAAAACCGGGGTTAAATATAGAACGATTCCAAGCATCTATGATCTGATCAGCGGGAAAGTATCTATCAATCAAATCAGAAATGTTGATGTGGAAGATCTTCTGCGGCGTAAACCAGTTCAACTCGAAACTGGAATTATTCATAAATATATAAAAGGCCAAACGGTACTTGTAACCGGTGCAGGCGGTTCTATAGGTTCTGAAATCGTTCGGCAGCTTTCCCGGTTCGAACCTGCTAAATTAATTTTATTGGGCAGAGGTGAGAATAGTATTCATCAGTTACTCAGTGAAATCGAAGTAAAATTTTCCAATCTTAATTATCAGGTAAGAATTGGAAACATTCGTGATTATCATTCCATGGAACGGATATTTGCCACAGAAATGCCAGATGTGGTTTTTCATGCAGCAGCCCACAAGCACGTGCCTTTAATGGAAGCAAATCCCGAGCAAGCCGTTTTAAATAATGTGGAGGGTACATTTAATTTGGTTCGTCTCTCTATAAAATACGACATTCAATATTTTGTAAATATCTCAACTGATAAAGCTGTCAATCCCACATCGGTCATGGGAGCAACCAAACGGATTTCAGAACAGATTGTAAAATGGGGTGCTTCTCAATCAAAAAATGGAGAGGTATTTGTTTCTGTAAGATTTGGGAATGTGCTTGGCAGCAGGGGAAGTGTAATTCCAAAGTTTAAAGATCAGATAAAAAGAGGAGGGCCCATCTCAGTAACCCATCCCGATATGATACGTTACTTTATGACCATACCGGAAGCATCGCAGCTTGTTTTACAGGCAGGTGCTCTGAATATGAATGGGTCTGTATTCGTATTGGACATGGGAGAGCCTGTCAATATTGAACAAATGGCACGTGACCTCATTCGGCTCTCTGGCCTCGAACCAGATAAAGATATTAAAATTAAATATATGGGCGTTCGTCCCGGTGAAAAACTATACGAAGAATTGTTGACAGCAGAAGAAGGCACTATCATGACCCGTCATGAAAAAATATATGTTGCAAAATCGGCAGATCCTATTGAACACCTTGAACGCAGGCTCACCGATCTTTTACACATTGCAAATAATGAATCAAAAGAGAAGGTTAAAATGGCAATAAAAGCTTTGGTTCCTACATACAAATATGCAGGAAAAGAAACAGTTAACTTTTAAGTATGGATTAGGAATTCATTATCTTTTATTCTTGTCACTTTTTTCCATTATTGCTGTTTTGGTTGAAAATATGATAGCACTGTGTTTATTGATAAATCTATAATAGGCAAAAATTACAATCGTTAATTTAAATTGATACCTGACAAGCAGATATTTTGAAGCGACCGGACTTTTATGCTTCATTGAGCCCATTGAAGCTATCACGAAAATAACTTTTCAAAATCAGGGGTGTATTCACCTTACTGATACAAAACGTTTAAAAACAAGAAGTGTCTGATTCAAATAAAAACAACCCGCAAGGTTCAAATTTTCCTAAAACTCAGGGTGATGGAAAAAAACAGCTTCAGAAAAAAGAACTGATTGAAGAATACCGCCTTGTGCCCGTAGATGAGTATCATTTTCATGATGACGAAGAATTCATCGATATTATCGGTTTGCTGAAAGATCTATGGATAAACCGCAGAACCATCTATTTGGTGGCTGGAATTGTACTGACGATAGGAGTTGTTGTCTACCTGGGGAGTGAGAAAATTTATTATTCAGAAACCAAGCTGATGCCTGAAACATCATCAAGTCAAACCCAGCTTGGACAGTTTGTGCAACAGTATGAAAATATTTTAGGTATTCAGCAACGCAGAATGGAAGATGAAGACATTCGTGTTTCAATGTATCCTCATATCGTTGAAAGTCTTCCTTTTCAAATAGAATTGATGCAGCATGAGGTTTATTTTAGTGATATAGGCAGAAGAGTTACAATCTTTGAGTATTTTTCGGAGCATTATAAACGCAGCTTTGTGGATAATGCCTCGGTAATGCAATGGGATTATACTATTGGATTGCCGGTTACTATATGGAATTTTGTCACATCTTTACAAAAACAGGAAGAAGTTGAAAGGCCTCTCATTAACTTTTCTGATTTCAGGGATTTTGATGAACCCAAAATGCTGGACCCTCAGATCAGAAGAGTAGCCAGTACCGTAAGCGGCTACATTACGATTGAAAGAGAACCTCAAACGAATTTTATTCGAATAGGTGTTTCTTTATCTGATGCATATGCCTCAACAGAGATGGTTATGTTGGTAAAAAACTTACTTCAGGAATATGTGATTGAATACAGAACGGAAAAATCATTAAAAAACCTTGAGTTTATAAGGGAAAGATACGAAGAGGCAAGACAAAAGTGGATAGCTACGCAGGATTCACTTGCCATATATCAGGACAGGAATATAAATCCTGCAAGACAATCTATTGCGGTGAGAGAACAGCGTTTACAATCTGAGTATGATCTTTCCTACAGTCTTTATAATACTCTCGCCCGTCGCCTTCAGGAGTCTGAGATCCAGGTCCAGGAAGAAACTCCCGTTTTCAGAGTTCATGAACCTGCTACAGTTCCTGCCCGACCGGCAGCACCCAGTGCGGCAAGAATTATTGGTGGTGCTGCTTTTGCAGGTTTGTTTTTAGGGATTGCATTTATTTATCTAAGAAGGGCATTTATTAAGTTTCGGGAAGAATTTCGAAGAAAAGATCCAAAACCTTACCTAACCTGAGTTTGAAAATTTTTCAAAGTATTACTTATTACCTGGGGGTTTACAGAGAGTTTATAGGCAAAAGGCTCTATATTGTTTTTGGCCTTACTGCGGCGGCTGCTTTAACTGAAGGCTTTGGTATAACTCTCATTCTGCCACTCATTGAAGCCGCTGATGCTGGTGATGGGGGACTTGACGGAGGAAGCACGGCCGTCCGTTTTATCTATAGCATACTTGGTATACTTGGTATTGAGGAATCGGTTGTCGGGATATTGATATTTATCGGAGCGGTATTCATTGGTAAAGGGGTTCTTAAATTTGTAGAGGGTGGTTATGCAAGCTATCTGAGAGCTCAATTGCTGCGTGAAATCAAAGGCAAAATGTTTAATGCCTATCGTGTTATGGATTACGGCTACTATGCGCATAATAATACCGGACACTTTATAAACGTGATAAACGGGCAGATAAACAATTTTATCCGCTCTTTTGATACTTTTACACGTTTTTTAACGATGATCATCATCACAGTATCCTATCTTTCTATCGCATTTTTATTAGCATGGAACTTTGCACTTATGGCCGTTGGAATAGGTTTTGTTCTGCTGTTTCTGTTCAAATTTCTCAATTCGTATGTGCAAGAATTATCCAGAAAAACGGCATCTGAAGAGAGTATTCTTAACAAGTTTTTGGTTCAAACCATACAGTCATTCAAATACCTTACCTCCACAAACCAGATGCAGCATTTGAAAGGAGGAGTGATGGCAAGTATCGACAAGCTTGCGGATTATATGTATCGCCAGGGTGCGGCAAGTGCTTTCACACAGGCTATCCGAGAACCAGTTTCTGTTATATTTCTGCTCTTTGTTATTATCATTCAGGTAGCTGTTTTCGATTCGCCCATCGCCCCGATTTTCGTAGCATTACTACTGTTTCACCGAGGAATGCAGCATATGATAGGCATTCAGGACGACTGGCAGAAAACAATGGAAAAGATAGGCTCTCTTGAAATGGTTGTTGAGGAATTTGAAACACTAAAAAAAAACACCGAACTGACCGGGCAGAAAAAATTAGGGCCACTGTCTGAGGGGATCACGTTGGAGAATATTTACTTTAAATACAACAACAATGACGATCATGTGCTGAAAGAACTCTCTATCCATATACCCGTAAACAAAATGGTGGCATTTGTCGGTGAATCGGGTGCCGGTAAATCAACTCTTATCGATTTGCTCACACTTCTGCTGCGCCCTCAATTGGGCTCTGTGTATATTGACAATATTAATTCTGAAGAGATTGAACTCGCAAGCTGGCGGTCACAGATAGGGTATGTTTCCCAGGAAACGGTTGTTTTTGATGATACCATTGCCAATAATATTTGTCTCTGGAAAGGCGACTATAAAAAAGATGAAAAAGTAAGAGAACGCATTCATAAAGCTGCAAAGCGTGCTTATGTCGATGAGTATATTGAAAATCTGAATGATGGATACGATACCGTGGTTGGTGATCGGGGAGTACGATTATCCGGTGGCC
>SLGL01000332.1 GCA_007123785.1 Balneolaceae bacterium | reverse complement strand
ATGAAGAGATCGACAAAAAAGAACATGATGTGGCCGAAATTACAAATTCAAAGAAAGTGATTATTCCATAGAAGTATCCACTACTGATTGAATCGGACATCCACAGATTTGATGAACGGGCAGCAAGCCGGGGTGATCACAGAAAAAGTGGCTGCTAAGTGAAGGATGAAAATTACCCGATGAATGATCTATATTATTTATAAGTCATTAGTATCATTTTATTTACAATACATTATTTAAAAATCATTGGTAAAAGAGAGATGGAAAAAAGTAAATCGATTAATTCTCCGAAAGAGATTGATTTCTCTGGATGGAAAAAAGTTTTAAAAAAGGTTAAGAAGCGTTCTGTGGAGGATAATTTACCGATCATATCTGCTGGTGTGGCATTTTATGCGTTCCTGGCAATATTTCCCGGTATTATAGTTCTGCTCTCTATATATGGGTTAGTGATAGACGATCAGTCGGCTGAAAGACAAATCACGAGGCTGGCAGAGGTGATGCCCGAGCAAACCATTTCAATCATTGAGGGTAGAATAGATAATTTAATGGAGACATCATCAACTGCACTTGGCTGGGGAACCGCTTTTGGAATCCTGATTGCTTTCTGGAGTGCAAATAGGGGGATCAAATCTCTGTTTACCGGACTTGATGTTACCTACAGGGTAGAAAACAGCAGAGGTTTTATTAAACAAAATGCCATGACCCTTGCGTTTACTCTTGGAGCCATTCTTGTTATCATCATGAGTATGGCGTTTATAGTACTATTTCCCGTATTGGTTAATACGATTGGTTTGCCCGGTACTATTGGCAGCCTAATAGCCTGGCTCAGGTGGCCCTTACTGGCAATAATTGTTATTTCGGCAATTAGTTTGATTTATCAATACGGTCCGGCACGGGAAACTCCCAGATTTCGATGGGTGGTTTTGGGAGCTACCGTGTCTACATTCGTTTGGTTGATAGCTTCCTGGGGCTTTTCTGTATACGTAAGCAATTTTGGGAATTTTGGTGAAATTTACGGGTCGTTATCGGCGGTAGTGATTATGCTATTCTGGCTTTTTATAACCAGTTTCATCGTTCTTGTGGGAGCAGAACTAAACTGCGCGACTGAAGACTACGCAGAAAACAGACTTGAACTATCTGAATAATTATATTCTAATTGTGTTTAACTCAAATTCTGGTAAAACATTAAAACCGGTTTCTTTTTCCTGTTATCGATGATGCGCATGGGCATCATGTAAACTATCTTACACACGGAGTGATTTAAATGATGATTGTAGCCAGGTCATTACCCAGTTTATAAGAATTCATTTATAAAAAAACGGACATTATATAACCAATAGCCATTATACAATGAAACGCCAAAAGAGCAATTTCTGGAAGCTGTCTTAATAAATAAAACTGAAAATGGGTCCACGCCGGCCGGGATGTTGCGCGAACGGAATATAGAGCTCAGAATGGAGCCGGGACGATCGCTGCTGGATCAGACGGGAATGACTATGGCAAAAGTCATCCACAGAAAGAAAGATCAAAGAGGTGACTGGCTCATAGGTCTTGAGATGAACCGAAGCCAGCTAATGAGTTCCAGCGCGGATTATCTGCTTGACCCAATCCTAATTCCAATGCAGAAATCAGCGGGTGATTCAATTCCGGCTGCGGTGTTTTTTACAGGCGGATACTGTCTTGAGCAGGATTTGATCTTAAAACGCAAAATTACTCTGCAACACCTGCCATATATTGGTGATATTATCTGCTTTCCCAACACAGCCGGATATATGATGCATTTCTATGAAACACAATCTCATCTCTATGATTTCACAACCAATTTGGTGATAAATCAAGATTCAGAGGAGATGTTGATTGAACGTGATGAGTTATAATAGTTTAATAAGTTTCTCCTAAAAAGGGGAGTATGGCTTTAACCAGGAGGGGGTGTAAAAACTCCCTTAATCTAGCTTTTGCGAGATAAAAGAAGAACGTTTAAAAAAATAAAACTCAATTAATAAATTAATAAATGAACATTCCATCTATAGCCGTTCACGGAGGATCAGGAACGATAACCTCATCCATTGAGGATCCAAAGAATAAAAAAAACTATCTGGATGCGTTGCAGGAAGCGCTGGAGGCCGGATTCAGTTTATTAAAGAATGACGGCACAGCCCTCGAGTCTGTAATGAAATCGGTGACTATTCTTGAGGATTGTGAGCTTTTTAATGCCGGAAAAGGTTCCGTATTTACTTCTAAAGGGGACCATGAAATGGATGCGGCTGTTATGGATGGCAAAAACCTGAATGCGGGTGCTGTTGCAGGGATTAAAGGAATAAAAAACCCTGTGTTGTTTGCTGAAGATATCATGAAAAATACCCCCTTTGTTTTCTTGGCAGGTAACGAAGCGATGGAATATGCACGACGACAGGAGTATGAAATTTTGCCTGATTCCTATTTTTTTACGCAGCTTCGATACGACCAGTGGACCAGCTTACGGGACTCCGGGGAAGTAAAGCTGGATCACTCTTCTGATAATGAACTGAAGTTTGGCACGGTAGGGGCTGTGGCGGTCGACAGTGAAGGCAATCTGGCTGCGGCAACTTCAACCGGGGGTATGACGAATAAAGCCTGGGGCCGGGTTGGAGACAGCCCGTTGATTGGCGCAGGTACATATGCTAACAATAAAACGTGTGCCATATCGTGCACAGGACACGGGGAACTCTTTATACGCGGAGTTGTGGCCTATGATGTTTCATGCCGGATGGAATACGGAGGGATGAGCCTCGAACAAGCTACCAATGAAGCCATATTTACAAGATTGAAGAATCTGGGCGGACAGGGGGGACTTATTGCGGTAGATGCACAGGGCAATATTAGCTTACCTTTCAACACGGAAGGCATGTACCGCGGAATGAAGAATAACCGGCAGACTTTGACTAAAATCATGCACTAACCCGGATTTCTCACCAAGAGATTTTTTCCTCAGCAAGGCGAAGATAAAATGGCAGCGGAAACGTCCGACGGCTGTCGGACGTTGAGCATGTTATTTTTGATTCAACGAAGCTGAGGGGAAAATGTCGCTGAAAAACAGGGTGTTTTATTTGATGATCCCAAATTTGGATCATAAAGTATGTTATATCAAAAATTTACACTTCGTTTAGTATATTTACTGTGAGAAATTCGGGCTAAGTTCGATTAACAATATGTCGATTGAGACACTAATCCTGAAGCTCCTGTACCTGCGGTGATTGCCCTGCATGATCATGGCGGTTTCTATTATTATGGCAAAGAGAAACACAACCGGATTAATGAACAGCCCGAAATATTAAGCACGAACATCACTAATTTATATGAAGGACAGACCTATGCCGATGAACTTGCCGACAGAGGATTTGTGGTGCTCAGATCAAATGCTTTTAAATGGTTGGAAAGATGGCTAAAATGAGTCAAAATTTTAAAGATGAAACATATTCGAGCTTCTTATTTATGAATGAATTGAGAATTCCATATAAAACATTGACAGCCACCCTCAGGGAGATCCTACTTAAATATTCTTTTGAGCCTGACCGTGCAGAGCTTTGCGCAACGTTGTTCGCCAAAGCCAACCTGGATGGTGTGGCCTCACACGGCTTGAACAGATTTCCTTTTTTTTTGAAAGATATACGCGAAGGCTATATCGATGTAAACGCAAAGCCGGAATGCGCAGGTTCTTTTGGTTCGTTTGAACGATGGGACGGAAACCTGGGGCCTGGTAATCTAAATGCACATGACTGTATGGGCCGTGCTGTTTCCCTTTCGAAAAAACATGGTATGGGATGTCTGGTCCTGAAAAATACCAACCACTGGATGCGCGGTGGCAACTATGGATGGCAAGCGGCAGATGAAGGCTGTATCGGGATCTGTTTCACAAATACAAAGCCAAACATGCCCGCATGGGGCGGTAGTGAACCCGTTCTTGGCAACAATCCCGTCGTTTTAGCGGTGCCCCGAAAAAATGGGCATGTGGTGATTGATATGGCATTGGCTCAGTATTCCTACGGCAAAATGTATACTTATAAAAGCCGTGGGGAACAGCTCCCTTTCGATGCTGGATTCGACGAAGACGGACATCTGATAAGAGATCCTGAAAAAATTATCGAAAACGAACTGGCCCTGCCGATCGGGCTCTGGAAGGGAGCCGGGTTATCATTGATTCTGGACATGATCGCTTCCGTCTTATCCGGAGGAAACGCCACTTGTGATATCGGGGAGATGGAAAGAGAGCACGCCATCTCCCAGCTCTTTCTCTGCTTTTATCCGCCCAAACTCGGGACTTCCCCCCTGCCGGGTGAGAAAGTTGACGCCATTCTCCAACACCTGAAATCTTCTTCTGAATTTCCGGATTCGGATGTTCGGTATCCCGGTGAAGCCACACGTGCAAGACGCCGTGAAAATATGGAACATGGCGTACCGGTTGATAAAGATACCTGGGAACACGTTCTTACTCTCGGGTCCGGGCTTAATTCTTAATAAAGTGAAACCATGAAAAAATTTCCTGATTCAAAGATCAGATGGGGTATTCTTGGAGTAGGTGATGTATGTGAGGTAAAAAGTGCTCCTGCCATGAACAAAATCGATCGCTCTTCGCTGGTGGCCGTGATGCGACGGACCGGAGAAAAAGCCAGGGATTATGCTGAACGCCACCAGGTACCAAAATGGTATGACGACGCTGATGAGTTATTGAAAGATCCTGAGATCAACGCAATTTATATCGCCAGCCCGCCCAACGCTCACGAATATCTCACCCAAATGGCCTTGGCTGCCGGGAAACCGGTTTATGTAGAAAAGCCAATGGCCCGAACATCCATCGAATGCCGGTCGATGCTTACGGCATCCTCGAAAGCCGGCCTTCCACTCTATGTTGCCTACTACCGAAGGGCGCTACCGAATTTTCTCAAGATCAAAGAACTTGTAGAGGAGGGAATGATTGGTGATGTACGGCTGGTAAACATTCGGCTTTATAAACCCGCAAATCCACAACTGGTGGCGAAAACGGAAACGGAGTGGCGTCTGAAACCGGAAATCTCTGGCGGAGGCTATTTTTACGACCTCGCATCCCATCAGCTCGATTTCCTGGACTTTATGTTCGGACCGGTAGAAACTGCGACCGGCTTTGCAGGAAATCAAGCCGGGTTGTATGACGCGAACGATATCGTTTCGGGAACTTTTCGATTTAAAAATGGCGTAATAGGCACGGGAAGCTGGTGTTTTACATCTTCAGACGCATCTGCGGTTGATCAAACGATCATTGTGGGAAGCAGGGGACAGATCACCTATCCTACTTTCGATGGATCTCATGTTGTGCTGGAAACCGATAGAAACGGAACGGAAAGATTCGAGTTTGATCTGCCCAAACACATTCAGCAGCCTCTTATTCAATCGGTTGTGGATGATCTTCTTGGAACGGGCAATTGCCCAAGCACTGGCATGTCTGGTGCCCGTACGAATTACGTAATGGAACAGTTAAGTACTGTATAAAGTTAAACTATCGTTCAAAACTAAGCATTGGTTTGAACGATAAATGAACTCTCTTAAAACCGAACTCAGGTTGTAAGTACTTTCTGATAATTTTGCGGGTTAAAATATATTTCAGATTTTTTCTCCCTGATATAATATTTGTCTTTTGGAGCAAGAATATGAACTCTTAAATTAGCGAGTGATATTGGTATATGTTTTTTCAAATATTGTGATTGGTTATACTCGAGTTCACTTCCATCAAACAGAATTACCATTCCCGTACCGATAATTTCACACACATTTCCTTCTGTTATAATTATGCCGGTATCTTCACCAAGGCCAATTCCTAATTTATCCGGGAAAATCGCAACGGCTTCAGCGAGTCGCCCAAAACGGGCACGATGAATAAAATGGCTGTCAATAATTGCCTCTTTCAACAATCCGAGGCCTTTTCCCATTTTAAGGTCATTTCTTTTTAGTACATTCCCGTTTCTGCCCCCTGTAATCATCTCATCGGACATTACCATGGCTCCTGCGCTGGTACCCGCTATAACGAACCTGTCATTGTAATAGCGATCGCGTAACAGTTCGTGTGATCTGGTATCTTTAAACACTTTGCTGATTTTACTTTGATTCCCCCCGGAAAACAGTACAGCATCTGCATCTGCGATTACTTTTAGAGCTTCCGGGCTGTTTGCCACTTCTCGTTCGCGTATATCTAAAATGCCTATATTTTTTACTCCTAATTTTCTGAACGTCTCCATGTATTGCCGTCCTACTTCAACCGGAATATCAGATGCGGTTGTAATGACTTCTATACGGCTTTCCGGACCTCCGGCAAGCTTTTTGACGTCGTGAAGAATAACTCCTTCCCCAAAATCAGTTTGAAGTTTTTCATCCAAATTTTTGAAGTTTTTTTTCTCATTACCGCCAATTGCTATTAAAGTACCTTTGGGTTTAATCATATTGAAGATTTACGCACTGTTAAATATTAAATTTCAGCCAAGTTATTATATAATGTCTATTCATCTTCATTAAAGCTGAGCCGAAGTTTTCTTCCTGTAATAATTATGTTTAAAAATTATGGGAATTGAGCTATTTAACTAATTTTCTGAAGGTTTTGAATTACCGTCAGTAATTGCAGGAAATACTATTGAGCAATAATTAAATGAGAAAATTTACCCTCATAAATTGATAAAGACCAACCACTTTTCATAACTCTTGAAGTAGTTGGTTTAAAAATTGTTTCCATATAGTGAATGTACTGCAAAAGATCGCCAAGTATGTTATGTTTTAAATTTTATAATTTGGGCTGTAATTTCCGTACTACTTTTTTGCGGTAACTACAGTAACGATCTATTATATATATAAAACTTTTAAAGATAAATATAACAGTCTGATGCTGCCTATATACATATTTTATGTTGTAAAAAAAGATTCACAATACTACCATAAAGTCAATTTTCTTTAAAATTTAATTGTCTGGTCAAAATTTTTGTTCCAAGAACCTTTCTAATTGATTGATACTGTAGAATTAAGAAAATTTAGATTAAAGAGAGCTAGAAAAGAGACGAT
>SLGL01000454.1 GCA_007123785.1 Balneolaceae bacterium | reverse complement strand
GCCTTATCGGGAGTGATGACGCTCAGCCCATCAGGTTTGTCGAGATCCGAAGCTATTTTCGCCAAAAATTTATTAAAAGCCACACCCGCCGAAGCAATTAGCCCGGTTTCCTGTTTGACCCTTTTTTTGATTTCCCGGGCAATCAGCGTTCCAGAGGGAATGTTTTTGTGATTTTCTGTGACATCGAGGTAGGCTTCATCAAGTGAAAGCGGCTCAACCAGATCGGTGTAATCAAAAAAAATATCCCGGATTTGGTACGACACATCACGGTACACTTCAAACCGTGGTTTCAAAAAAACAGCGTGTGGGCACAGCTTCACCGCCCTCGATGCAGGCATCGCTGAGTGGATGCCGAATTTCCGTGCCTCATAACTTGCTGCTGCCACCACACCACGCCCTTGTGGAGAACCACCCACCACAACCGGTTTATTACGGAATTCGGGATAATCACGCTGCTCAACAGATGCATAAAATGCATCCATATCCACATGAATAATTTTACGGATGTCTGTTTTAAGTATTTTCATAAAAATCCCTGCTGCGGACAGGTATAAAAAACTGAAAATTTGTACCTTTAGCGATTGGTGCATATTTCAAATAATTCCACAGAGTATTGTCGTTAATTAAGATGAATCACGCTATGACTGGCAAAAACAAAATACTTGGTGGATTTGCTCCAAAGCACTCTTAACAAATTACAAAGTAATACAAATTAAACGATTGAATGATGGAAGAATTAAACAGTGTTACCATTTACTGGCTCATTTCTATCGGGTTGCTGGTTGGTTTTATTATCGACCTGGTAATGATTAAACGCGGAATTGGAATGATCGGCAACATCATAGGTGGGGCAGCCGGCTCGGTAATCATCGGGATTTGCTCTATTATGCTGAATCTTTACGCACCCCTGATTTATGCCGCCGTAGGTTCAGTTGCATTTCTCTTTCTCATCAACGTTTTCAGCTTTCACGTATCTGAACATGTTGATGCCCGGGCAAGCTAAAATTTTTTCAACAAACTGTTTTTTAGTTCAAGTTTAGGCTATAAAAAAACCGGCAGTTATACCGCAGGGACTGATTTGTAACAAAGGAACGAAGTCGAGAACGAATTGTGTAGCAGCATCTCGACTTCATTCGCAGTTTTCGTTCCTCACTGCGCTGTAACGGAAGGAGCCGGGTTAGCCCGCTAAACAACTACTTTTATAAAAAACTGAATATTTCCAGCTATGAGTTTACCAAAAGTGGGTGGAACCGTTCTGTGGCTCTTGCCCGGGCGCGATGGCGACGAACTGTTCACAGACATCATTCAAAAGCTGGCTGTACTGTTTGATGGGCCTATATTCATGCCGCATATCACCATTGGCAGGATACCGGATTGGGAACCAGGAAAAATTATTCATGCTGTAGATGTAATCTCAGAAAACATCTGCCGCTTCAGCATGCCTGTTAAAACGGTTCATTGCAAAAATCATCCCTATCAGAAAATATCGGTTGAAACAGAACCGGTACCTGGCTTTGAAGCCATGCTGGAGCAGATCAATCATCAGTTTGGTGGCGAATATGGCAAGAGAGAATACCCTCATCTTTCCCTTCTTTACAGTACACTGCCCTGTTCCCGCCTTCAGGATAAAGTAGTCCGCATCCGTAGTAAAATACCTGCCCAAATCCATCTGCATGAACTGGCTTATATTAGTGTTTCGGGTACACCTGATCAGTGGCATGTAATTCACAGCCGTTCACTTAAAAAAGTTTCACAAGTTTGATTTGAATGTGTGATGCTTATTTGCGACAATGAACAAAATTACCATAACAAATTGACAAGACATAAATGATTGATTATAAATTTTTTGACCAGGTAAACAGGGCCTTCGATAAAGCGGCAGCATATACGCGGTTTGATTCCGGGTTACTGTCGCAAATGAAATCGTGTAATGATATTTTGCATATCACCTTTCCGCTGGAAAGAGATGATGGCAGCATTGAAGTAATTCATGGCTGGCGGGTGGAACACAGCCATCATAAACTGCCCACCAAAGGAGGAATTCGCTACAGCCTGACGGTAAACGAGGACGAAACAATGGCCCTCGCCGCACTTATGACATACAAATGCGCAGTTGTGAATGTTCCGTTCGGAGGGGCCAAGGGTGGAATCCGGATCAATAAAAATGATTATTCCGACCAGGAACTTGAGCGGATTACAAGACGCTTCACATTCCAGCTTTATAAAAAGAATTTTATCGGTCCCGGTTCTGATGTCCCGGCTCCCGACTATGGTACCGGTGCCAGAGAGATGGGGTGGATTCTCGACACATTCCGACAGATCAGTTCAGACATTAATGCCGAAGGATGTGTTACCGGAAAACCTTTGGGACAAGGCGGTATTCGCGGACGAACTGAAGCTACCGGCCGCGGTGTCTTCTTCGGCATAGAAGAAGCCTGCTCCAACAAAGAAGACATGAATAAGATCGGCCTTGAAACCGGTATTGAAGGAAAAGCTTTTGTGGTTCAGGGGTTGGGAAATGTGGGCTATCATTCCGCTAAATACCTCACAGAAGCCGGAGCAATAATGGTCGGAATTGCTGAAATGGACGGCTCTATTTACAATGAGAACGGGATCGACCTTAAAAAACTGACCGATTACCGCCGTGAAACCGGAGGAATTGTTGGCTTTGAAGGTGCTCAGACATTAGAAGATAGTAATACGGTATTGGAGGCAAAGTGTGATATTTTGATACCAGCCGCACTTGAAAACCAGCTCAATGCAGAAAATGCACAACGAATAAAAGCAAAGATTATCGGTGAAGCGGCTAACGGCCCAACCACCTCTGAGGCTCACGAAATTATAAAAAAAAGAGGGGCACTGATTATTCCAGACAACTATCTGAATGCGGGGGGTGTAACGGTCTCTTACTTCGAGTGGCTCAAAAACATTCAGCATGTGCGCTTCGGACGGATGGGTAAACGATTTGAGGAAGACAGTTACAAGCGTATCCTCTCTGTGATAGAAGCCGTTTCTGATCGGAAATTTAGCGATAAAGAGCTGAAGTACCTCGCTAAAGGCGGCGGGGAAGCCGAGCTGGTTGACTCGGGACTGAAGGATACCATGGTAAATAGTTATAATGAAATCAACGAAATCCGTAAGAAACACGAGGTTGATCTAAGAACCGCTGCATTCATCAGTGCAATTAACAAGGTGGGTGAAATATATGAACACATGGGCATTTTCCCATAAAAAAAGAGCCCTGCACTGGTCAAAGTGCAAGGCATCAATGTACATTCTTTTAACCAAAACATCTTATAACACTGTTACGGTGGAGCCTTGACAAGGTTTCATTTTTTTTGAAATATAACTCACTTTTTTCTCTTTGCCGGAAAAGTGCTACGATTATAATTCGACTCACAAAGTTTATAATTATACAAACACTAAAGAACCACAATGCAAATTTACAAAAAGTATTTCTGTTCAGCACTCCCGCCTGAAGGAGGTCAGCATACCTGGATATAACACAGTTTTTGTGATGGACAAAAATATCAGATGATACGATCTAATAAAGTGCTCTTTTTTTGATATGTTGGAATTCATCATGCACTAAAAACATCATATTTGAAGATTAAAATCCAAACATTCAGCAAAAAAACCTGTGCTTGAGCCCATTCTCTGGTTTATCGTTGGTCTTATTGCGCTCATTGGCGGAGCAGAAATTCTTGTAAGAGCTGTATCAAAACTGGCCATTCATTTGGGAATCTCCAAACTGATCATTGGACTTACAGTAGTGGCTTTTGGCACCAGCGCACCCGAACTGGCTGTAAGTATTCAGGCCGGAGTGGATGGCAACACAGACCTGATGCTCGGCAATATTGTGGGAAGCAACATCACTAATACTCTTCTTATTTTGGGCATTTCTGCCCTTGTTATCCCTCTCAAAGTTCACAAAAGCCTCATCAAGTCGGATGTTCCGATCATGATTGCAATCACTCTGCTGGTTTATATTTTGGCCATGAATGGATTTATCTTTTTTTGGGAATGTTTGATACTGACAGTGATTTTGATCGGATACCTTATTTTTCTGATCCGGAAACGAGGTGATTCTGAGTTTACAGGAGTAGAAGAAGCAAATAAATCGAAATCAGGAGGCATCTTTTTAAACACCGTTTTAACTGTCGGCGGATTGGCTGCTCTTGTATTGGGAGCAAGGTGGCTGATCAGAAGCTCACTGATTTTTGCTGATATAGCAGGAATCAGTGAATTGGTTGTGGGTCTCACAGTGGTGGCCATTGGCACATCTCTTCCTGAAATTGTTGTCGCTCTTATGGCAGCAATCCGGGGTGAGCGAGATATTGCGGTTGGCGGAGTAATCGGTAGTAATATCCTTAATTTCCTGGCTGTTCTGGGCGTTTCCGGACTTTTTATCCCTGGGGCCATACCGGTTCAGGAATCACTGATATCTTTTGATATGATTGTTCTGATTGGTGCATCTCTCCTGTGCATTCCAATTTTTTACACCGGGCACAAAATTGTGAGATGGGAGGGTGGCCTCTTTCTTTTTTTCTACTTCTCCTATTTATACTACCTCTTCCTTTCTACAACAGCACACGATTTTTTAAGTATTTTTATCAACATTATGATCTGGTTTATTCTGCCTGTGGCCGGGATCACCGTAATTGTAATGATGTTTTCGGAATGGCAGTATCGATTCCGGTTCAGAAAATTTGGAAATTTGAATAAAAAAAGAGGAAAAAATGAGTAAAGGCCCAAGATTACGAGATTTTATCAACCGTTCGGATAAAGAGACATCCAGAATTTATCTTGTGGAATTCCCCTCAGATCGGGGCGCTGGTATTAGCGGCGGCCGACCGGGTTCTTCACAGGCTCCGGAGCTAATACGTGCAAAATTATTCAACCTGACTCCTCACCCCGATTACTATCAGGCCCATACAAATCTGCTTGAGAAAACCTATCATCAGGGTGTGATTCCATGCCTCGAAAATGTGGCCGAAAACATGGGAAATTTAGGTGAAACGGTTGCCAGACTTCTGGAAAAATCGCGGATACCGATCATTATTGGAGGATCCCACGAAACCTCATATGGCCATTTTTTGGGATATGTTTCGGCCAGAAAAAAAGTTTCTGTCTTCAATATTGATGCCCACACTGATGTAAAGCCTCTTAAAAATGAAAAAGCCCACTCAGGTTCTCCTTTCAGACAAGCACTGGAGCACCCTTCTTCGCTTTGCCAGTCCTATCACGTTTTCGGACTGAACCCTTCTGCCGTCGCTTTCAAACATTATAATTTTGTAATGAAGAGTGGAACTGCCTTTCTCGATTCTAATACCACCAAAGAAAAGGTACTTGATAAACTCGATAAAATTGACCACGATGTGATGGTGACGATGGATATGGATGCTGTAAACCAGGCTGATGCTCCCGGTGTAAGCACACCCAATCCATCAGGTATACGTTCGGATTTATGGCTGGAGCTGGCTTTCCTGTTTGGCAAACATCCGAAAGTTACTTCTTTCGATCTATGCGAAGTAAACCCGGTCTACGACCGTGACAACCAGACGATCAGGCTTGCCTCACAAACTATCTGGCACTTTTTACTGGGTGTTGCACTGAGGTAATTTTGACGCAAAACAGACTGTATACTTTTAAAACACAAAAAATGGATCCTAAAACAAAATCAATCAATAAGATAAATTGCATTCCATTTATTTTATGTGAGCGCAGCGATTCCTTCCGGCACCTTAGTTCGGGACAGGCGTGAAACGAAATGCGGGCTAACATTCCATCACATTTATAATTGGGTAAAATAACCTTAAAATAGAACTGAAATAAAACCTCAAGTTCAACAATTTTGCAGCTGTTTTTGAATTAATTTCTGATACAACGTACAGAATAGCCTTCTCTCTTGTCAAAATCGGACCTGTTAATTTCACCACTGAATAACCTCAGTACACGCCTCCAGCCGTTATTCTCGTTTTCCTCTGCAGAACTCCACCAAAATCCGTATCTGTTTAAATTGGCAAACGTACTTTCGTTATCACGAAAACCTCCAGGCAGACCCGAAAAACCACTCTCATTCGTTGCTCCAGTATTTGGCAATTGCCAGTGATCCAAACCCGTTTTCTTCAATTTGCCTCCTGTGTTTTGCGCCCCACCCCGCCAACCGTTACCATTCGCTTCGGCTTGGCTCATTCCCAGATACATTTCTAACACCATCCAGTCCGCATCATCTGGTACCCTCCACCCTGATGGACATAAACCCCGGTTATCAACAACAGCATACCAGTTATATAACTTCCCATAAACCGGGTCATTTGATGAATCATTGTCGTAATACGACCAGGCTCCGGATACAAGGCTTCTCCATTCACCCCCTTCAGGTACGTGAGCAATATCTGATCTGTCACGATAACTTGAAGTTTTCAGATTTTCTGCCATCCATTCCTGTTCTCCGATCACTATCGTTTTGTATTCGTTCCCCTCAATATCTGTGAGTAATCCAAATTCATGCTCAAAACTATCCGTTTCATCATCAATATCAGTAGTGAAGGTGCGCTCCTCACCATACAGCGTATTATCTGAAATAATGGCATAAGCTCTTACATGGTAGTGTGTATCTGGAGATAGGCCGTCAATCGAACTGGAATAGACACCGGATCCGCTTCCATTCATTGTACAGCTATCATCAATAGTCGGATTTTCAGACTGACTCCAACAGATTCCCCGACCTGTTATCTGCGAGGTTTCGGAATTGGTTATTTCACCGCCAGATTTTGCGGAACTTGATGTAATTTCTGTAATCGGTGCAGTCATAATTACAAAAACAATACCAGGAGTATCAACACTGGAAGAAGCTGACTTCTCTTCACAGCCTATCAATAAAAAAGGTATAATCAAAAAAGTGAGGCTCTCTGACCATCTATTTTTAGATTCATTTCTTTCTGAAAAATCATCATAGCATAAAAACTTTGCATCTATTTTAAACGCGGAAGTAATATTGGAACGGAATACAATAAGGAAAGCCATTCAAAACCGGATTTATATGTTTATAGAACCCGTTTT
>SLGL01000476.1 GCA_007123785.1 Balneolaceae bacterium | reverse complement strand
TATATTTATTCTTGATATGCTCATAAATGCAATATTAAGAGCTATATAAAGATATTAAAATTTCATAATCTGGTCTCAAATCACGAGAATGTTTAAAAAGCTTGACAAGGTCACCGAGGTAAAGTACATTTCTTATGGATGTAAACGATTACATTTGTTTACATAAAATTTATCTTGATCTAAAACCGGGATAACATAAGATCAAGAGTTTCTGCCAAACTTTAAATCTAAAAACTATTTGGTATTCAATATGTCAGGAAAATGTACAGTAATAATTATGGCCTTTTTGTTGGCGTTTGTGTCTACAGGTTGGTCTCAGACTCATGAGGTGAGCGGTCAGGTGACCGATGCATCTACCGGAGAGCTTCTGGTAGGGGTTAATGTGATGATTGAGGGTACTTCAATTGGAACATCGACCAACATTGATGGCGAATACACGCTCAGCGATATCAATGAAAATGCGATAATGGTTGTTAGTTACATCGGCTATCAATCACAAAGAATTGCCGTTGAAGGCCGTTCTTCGATTGATGTAAGTCTTGAAGTTTCTGCCGAATTGATGGACGAACTCGTGGTAACTGCTCTTGGAATCTCAAGAGAAAGGAGGTCGCTTGGTTATTCGGTGGGCCAGGTTACCGGAGACGATCTGGCTACGGTATCACAGGAAAATATTATTAGTGGCCTTGGTGGCCGTGTAGCCGGCGTTCATATGAATCAAACCAGTGGTGTGGGGTCTTCCGTTAGTGTGATTATTCGCGGAATGACTTCTCTTACATCCGATAACCAACCGCTATTTGTTATCGATGGCGTACCGGTTGAGAGCGGGCTGAATAATACCGTAGAGTTTGGCCAGGGTAATGAGGTAGACTATGGAAATGCCATTAGTGATCTGAACCCAAACGATGTCGAGGATATGACAATTCTGAAAGGTCCAAGTGCTGCGGCCTTGTATGGCTCCCGTGCGGCGAATGGCGTAGTATTAATTACAACCAAAAAAGCTCAAAGAGGAGACCCGGTTCGAATCAATTTCAATACCAGTAATGTATTTGAAACTCCGGTGGACTATCCAGACTATCACTACAGGTTTGCCAGTGGTAACAGAAACGCTTTTTTGGATGAAAACTCTTCCTATTGGGCGGGTCCGGAGCTGGATGTGGGCAATACAGCCGTTCAGTTTATGAGCCCGGTTGATGATAATGGTAATCCTGTTCCAACAGAACTTCGGTCTTATCCGGATAATATGAAGAACTTTCTCAATACTGGAGTAACATCAAACAACAATATCACAATTACCGGTTCAACCGAAAATACATTGTATAAATTGTCGGCGAACCATATGACACATAGTGGTATGATACCAAACTCGGATCTCTACCGAAATGCGGTGTCTACATCACTAACCCGTGATATTTTGGATAATCTGCGCGTTTCCATGGATCTCAACTATTCACGGTCACACTCTAATGACCGCCCCTCCACTCAGGAGAGGCGTGCTAACCCTCTTGAGGCGGTATATTTTGCACCTCATGTGGATATTTACGAACTCCGAAACTACTGGGAACCCGGCCAGGAAGGAATTCAGCAGCGTTCCCACTCCTCATCTCATGACAATCCGTGGTTTATTGCATACGAAATTAATAACAGTTTCCTTAGAAATCGGGTATTCGGTAACGTTCGCGCAGATTGGGATGTTTTACCCACTCTGAGCATGTTCGCGCGGGTATCGCTCAATACTAACAGTGAAAACAGAGAAACCAAAATACCCTGGAGCTATTCAAGAATGGCGAGAGGCGGTTACTTTCTGCAGGAACTGGCCAATGATGAGATCAACACCGATTTTCTGATTACCTATCAAAATCAGACGGAGAATTTTGATTTGAGTGTTTCCGGAGGCGGTAACTATATGGAAAATTCATTCCGTAATATCTATAATGGAGTAAGAAGTGGAAGCAGGAATGATGGATTAAGTGTCCCGGGACTCTACACTGTTTCCAATATTCCCATTAATTCCCTGGAGGCACAAAATTTTTCAAGTCTGAAAAGAATTTACAGTCTTTACGCAACAGCATCCATAGGATTCAGATATCAGCTGTATCTGGATGTAACAGGGCGCAATGATTGGTCAAGTACTCTACCGGTGGACAATCGATCTTATTTCTATCCTTCGGTATCTATGAGTTGGCTGGCTAATGAAACCATTCCTATTCATTCGTCCATCGATATGCTCAAGTTCAGACTGGGTTGGGCTCAGGTTGGAAATGATACAAACCCCTATCAAATTCAGCAGACACTTTCGGTTGGAAGCATACCGGGCATGGGAATTCCCACTGCATCGGTACCCGGAACAATGCTGAACCCTCAACTTAAACCGGAAATTGCAACATCTATTGAAGGGGGGGTTGATCTGAATTTATTCCAAAACCGTGTCCGGTTAGAGGCTACATATTATCAGGTAGAAAATGAAAACCAGATTTTGCGTTTAGGCACACCTGCTTCATCAGGAGCCTCCAGCCGGCTCATTAATGCTGGTAAATTGGAAAGTAAAGGTTGGGAGTTTCTCGTGGGCGGAACACCGATTCAAACTACAAACTGGAGTTGGGATCTGCGATTTAATATAACTCGTAATGAAACCCGCCTGATAGAATTGAGTGATGATTTTGACAGAATTGAATTCTGGGGTGAAAATGGCGGAGGAGCATTTACCCATGTAGGCGAACGTATCGGCAATCTTTACAGCCGGGGATATGCACGTGTGGAAGACCCGAACTCAGAGTATAATGGTTGGCCGATCATTAGTGACAGCGGTCAGTGGATACGGCTTGATGATCCGGATGACTGGATCAAGGTAGGCAATTTTAATCCAAAAGCTCTTGTTGGTGGCCAAACTACGGTTCGATACAAGCGATGGACGATGAATGCCAATTTTGACTGGAGAATTGGCGGACAGTTTATGTCTCAAACATATCGCTATGGGGGTTCTAACTGGAAAGATGCCCGGCAAATGGAAAATATGATACCGGGTGGGCTCATGTCAGAACAGGAATTGGCCGAGTACCTGAAGTCGAATCCGGATAAATATATCATCCCGCAAAATGGACATTTTCCGCGTGTTGGCGGATATACGCAGGAAATGGGAGGGTTCTTTGTTTCAGAAGGCGGTGCTGAAGATCATTCCGGAGTATTTATTCCAGGTGTAAGAGTGGATCCTGAAACCGGAGAATATATTGAACATTTGGGCGGAGAAGGAACGATCGTTCGTCCCGCTTCAAATATGTTCGCCTGGAGATTTAATCAACAGATAACATTTGACGCTGATTTTGTTAAGCTCAGAGAGTTATCTGTAGGATACGATATTCCTGATTTTTTAGGTATTCGGAATATGAACGTTTCAGTGTTTGCAAGAAATCTGGTTCTCTGGACAAAGGCCGGTATTGGCCTGGATCCTGAACGCGCCTATTCAGCCCGGGGAAGTAATCAGGGAGATACAGGCATGAATTTCAGATGGGGAATAGAACGTCAAAATATCATTCCACTTACAACATCCATTGGATTTAATCTCAATTTGAATTTCTAAGCAATTTCATGATGAAAAGTTTTAAAAAAGCAATAACAAGTAGCCTTATACTCATCTGTTTGTTTATGATGAGTAGTTGCGACGAAGCCCTGACGGATGCCAATATCAATCCTAACGGGGTTAGCCCTGAAACAGCGAATCCAAATCAGATTATGCCAAAAGTAATGGTTGATTTGGCTCGGGAATATACAGAATTGGGGTACCGTACAGTAGCCGGAACCATGCAACATCTTCAGGAAGGTGCATGGAAAGGCGGCTTTAATGATTATGTATGGGACAATAATGACTGGAATAACTATTACAGTATGCTTAGAAACAATAAGTTTGTTCATCAACGTGCTGTAGAAAACGATCAGCGCTTTCTGGAAGGTATATCGCTTACGATGAAGAGTCTTATTTTTGGGAAAATAACGGACCTTTGGGGAGACGCGCCTTATACGGAAGCTCTCAAAGCAAGTGATTCAGATGCGGTTTTGAAACCAGCATATGACACCCAGGAAGTTATTTACCAGGGAATTCTGGAGGATTTAAAAGAGGCTGCTTCTATTTTTGCCACGGGTAACACAAATGGGAGTCTGGGAAATAACGACGTCTATTTTGGTGGTGATGTTGGTGAATGGCACAAGTTTGCCAATTCTCTGATACTCAGATTTTCCATGAGACTTTCTGAAAAAATGCCAGATCTGGCCAGATCTAATATTGAACAGGTCTATAGTTCCGGTATCTATTTTACCAGCTCGGATGAAGATGTCAGTGTTCCCTATAATGAAGCCGACTTCTGGCCAAGAGCAGCAGTTGAATCAGACCCCTCAGGGTTCAGACGAATAAGAATCTGCAATACGCTGCTGGATAAACTCTATGAATATAATGACCCCCGAAAGGAGGTATGGGTGCGACCTGTGCACGTTCGTTGGGTCGAGGATACCTCGTTATCTGAACCGGTAGATCCGTTTATCCGTGAAAACGGGGAGCTTACTAATGTTGTTTCCTATTCGGTAGCTGAATTTATGGAGCTGATTGATGCAGGTAATGTTTATACCCGTCACTTTAATCCGGATCTGGTCGATGAACCATTTGATACCCGTGAATACGTTGGCGTACCGCCAAACCTGTTTGATCCGACGGGCCATAACGGCAACCCGACTCCCGGACAGCAGCTTCAAAATCAACACGTCTCTCAGTTAGCAGATAAATTTCGGGAAACGGATGGAGAGTTTTTGGAATCCCGGATTATAACAGCTGCTGAAGTGAGTTTCATTCTTGCCGAAGCCGCATGGCGAGGGTGGAGTGTTGGTGACGCTGAAAGTCATTACAATAATGGAGTTCAGCAAGCCCTGAATATGTGGGGGGTTGGTGATCATTATGATGATTATATCCAGAACGCCGGCGTGGCTTACAACAATACATTAGAACAGATAATAGAACAAAAATATATTGCTTCCTTTACAGTTGCAACCGAAGCCTGGTTCGATTACCGCCGCACGGGACTTCCCGCCATAACATCCGGGCCTTCTGCCCTTGAACCAGCCATTCCGCTAAGGTTCAGATATGGAAATAATGAACTGAATTTTAATGACACGAATATTCAGAGTGCTCTTCAGAGACTTGAGCCTTCATCACCGTATTCGGATGCGCATGGCAGCAATAGTCAGTGGCACAAACCATGGCTTGTCCAGGAGACAGGGAATCCCTGGTAATCAAATAAGAAAACACAAAAATCAGCAAGCCATTTTTTCTTCCCGGGAAGAATGGCTGCTCATCCTAAATTGCATCGACAATTACAAGTGTCATGTCAATGGTCGTCGTACTAAAGATACCCGCAATGTTTTCATCGAAAAACCTTTTAATACTCATATTAACCGAGTGATAAGGAAAAGTAATATTGCGGGTTTACCCGACATTCTATCGTTGACACAATACTGGTGTCTTTTCATATAGCATTGACATGACAATAGTATTGAAATTCTGATTAATGATGAGTCCATCTTCAGGATGATATAATAACAAGCATGCAAGTTAAATTTTCTGATAAAAAGCTGGCTATACTTATTGTAATGCTTGCCTTGGCTACAGCCTGGTCTATCCGCGGAAGTTTTGGTCATATACAAGGAGCTGCTTGGGCCGGATCTATAGGAGTGCTTGCACTGGTATTAGTATCAGGCAGAAAAGATTGGGTTCAAAATTGGCCAGTAATTATGGCAATAGGGGCTATTGCCTGGGGAGTTACCGGAATGATCAGTTACGGACGGGTGATCGGGTTTGGTAAAAGCCCGGATTTTTTAAATGCCTCTTATGGATTTCTGAGTTTATTTTTAATCGGGGGTTTATTTGGATTTCTTGGCGGCGGGCTTACGGGGTTAATGCTGGAATCCACACAAAAAAAACGGATAAACTGGGCTGCTCTGATTACCCAAATGGTAGCAGGAGCCTGGATATTCTGGGGATTTTTAATATACCAATTGCATTGGTTTATGACACCACCGCGATCCGAACTATGGGCCGCTTGCCTGGGAGCATCTGCTGCATTAGGGTGGTATTTGAAAAGAAATTCTTTTCAAAACGCCTGGCATGTGGCTTTAATAACTATGCTGGGGGCTGGCTTTGGATTTGCATTCGGTAATTTTTTGCAAGTAATCGGAATCGCTTCCGGAGTTTCATTTAACTGGTGGAATGTGATGGAGTACTCAATCGGATTTTTTGGTGGATTGGGTATGGCCTATGGGATATTCAGCCAGCAATGGGATGAAATGCGGTTACTGTCGCCCTCATCAAAAAACTGGAGCATGCTGTTATTATTTGTAATCATTCCCGTGGTCGTAATCGTCAAATCATTTACCAGGGAACGGTTTGAAACACTTGCTGAACAACTGATGATTGCAAATTTTCAACAGTTCCATTTCATACAATGGGTACTCATTATTGGAATTTGTATTGTGGCATTGAGCATAATACTGATTCAGTTCAAAAAATTTAAGACCGGTGAAAATATTACCCATCAGCTTTTAATAGTGTTATTTACAACATGGGGATGGTATAAACTGCTTGAAATTGTTAGATCCGGAAAGCTCTACGAGTATTATTTTACATCCGAAGACCTTGTTTTTCTAAACATGATTGCGGTGGCTGGTTTATGGTTTTCCTTTAAAATAGATTCTCCATTTTCAGGCTTTTTTTATGACAGTGATTTCATGAAAAGGTTTGTGTGGTTTTTTTACAGCATCATTCTGTTAGTACTGATTTTGTCTGGAATAGCAATAAATATACACGACGGACTCCCTGGCGAACAATATCGATTTAATTTTAATGCAGAATGACAAACTGACTGAGCCTTTATAAGTTTCTTGGTCTATGATAAAAACAATAATAAGGATATGGATTTAATGATCTGGACCAAAAAGTAGAGTAAAAATTGTAAACAACTTTCGACATCTAAGAAAAATCAAAATAACACCTGATTCACATGAAATATCTGTTATCTATTTTCCTGATTAT
>SLGL01000118.1 GCA_007123785.1 Balneolaceae bacterium | reverse complement strand
GACCATAAACCGGCAATTCTTGCACTTTCAGACGGAACCGTTGTACGCGGCAGAGCCATTGGTATTCAAGGCACGACCGGCGGTGAACTCTGCTTCAACACAAGTATGACCGGGTATCAGGAAATTTTTACCGACCCGAGTTATTACGGCCAGCTGATGATGATGACCTATCCCCACATTGGCAATTACGGTACCATGAGCCGCGACGATGAAGCAAGAAAAGTGATGGTTTCCGGGCTGATTGTCCGCTCTTTTTCCGACGATTTCAGCAATCCGATGGCCGACGGAAGCCTTCAGGATTATCTGGAACGAAACAAAGTGATTGGTATTTCCGGTGTGGATACACGAATGCTGGTTCGCCATATCCGAACGAAAGGTGTGATGAATGCTGTGATCAGTTCCGAAATTGATGATGCTGATGAATTGGTTAAAAAAGCCAAAAACTGGGATTCGATGGTAGGGCTGGAACTGGCCACAAAGGTGACCCGAAAAGAAGCTCAAACCGTGTCTGCCAATGGCTCCTACAAAATTGCGGCTTTTGATTACGGTATAAAGCAAAATATTATCAACAATTTCGTACAGAGGGGTTGTACACTTAGAATTTTTCCTGCTGAGGCCGAACTTGAAGATGTAAAGGCATGGAAAGCGGACGGGTATTTTTTTAGTAATGGCCCGGGCGATCCCAATGCCTCCGCTCATTACGGCCTCCCCGTTGTGGAGTATGCAAAACAGTCGGGCAAGCCGCTTTTCGGTATCTGTCTCGGCCACCAGTTAATGGCGCTGTCTGAAGGCATTCCCATCAAAAAAATGTTTGTTGGGCATCGCGGAGCAAACCAGCCGGTAAAAAATACGGATACTGGTCTTGTGGAAATTACTACGCAAAATCATGGTTTTGCTGTAGATGAAAAAGCCATCGACGATAGCAAAGTACACATTACCCACATTAATCTGAATGATAAGACAATTGAAGGGCTGAGGTTTAAAAAGTTTCCGGGAATGTCGGTTCAGTATCATCCCGAAGCTTCTCCCGGTCCACACGACTCTTCCTACCTGTTCGACCAGTTCCTGGAAATGGTAAAGGAATCTGCAGGTGAAAATGTGCAAAAAGAAGAAAAACCCTCTTGAGGAACTCATAATAATGAAGCACTCATAGTGCATTCTAAAGGTCCAGTTTTAAGAAGAGTCGTAATCAGAATTAAGAAATCGCAAACATCAATCAAAAATCGTTTAAATGCCACGTCGTAACGACATTAACAAAATTTTAATTATCGGCTCAGGACCTATTGTCATCGGGCAGGCCTGCGAATTTGATTATTCCGGTACACAAGCGTGCCGGTCACTGAAAGAAGAAGGATATAAAGTGGTGCTGATCAACTCCAATCCGGCCACCATCATGACTGACCCGATGATGGCCGATTCGATTTATCTGAAGCCGCTTACTACACAATCCATCAAAGAGATTGTTGAAAAAGAGAAACCCGATGCTGTACTGCCAACCATGGGTGGGCAAACCGCGCTGAATCTTGCCCGTGACCTGCAGCATGAAGGTTTCTGGAGGGAAAAAGGCATCAAAATCATCGGTGTGAATATGGATGCGGTGGATATCACCGAAGACCGGCAGTTGTTCCGCGACCTGATGGAACGCATAGGAATTGAACAGTGCCGCAGCCGGACAGCCAACTCCCTGCTTGATGCCAAAGAGATTGTCGAAGAGCTTGGAGGCCTGCCGATTGTCATCCGTCCTTCATTTACTTTGGGCGGAACCGGGGGTGGAATTGTCTGGAATGAAGGTGAATTTGAAAGAAAAGTTTTAAGGGGCCTCGAGATGAGCCCGGTGCACCAGGTGCTGATCGAAGAGAGTATTTTCGGCTGGAAAGAGTTTGAACTGGAACTGCTTCGCGACGATAACGATAACGTGGTAATTGTCTGCCCTATCGAAAATCTCGACCCGATGGGCGTTCACACCGGAGATTCCGTAACTGTAGCTCCCACACAAACACTCACTGACAAACAGTATCAGATTCTGCGAGATGCCGCAATCAAAATGATGCGCTCAATCGGTGATTTTGCAGGCGGGTGTAATGTACAGTTTGCGATGGAACCGGGCAGCGACCGTCTGGTGGCCATCGAGATTAATCCGAGAGTAAGCCGTTCCTCGGCACTGGCATCCAAAGCTACCGGTTATCCGATCGCAAAAATTGCCACCAAACTGGCCATTGGCTATACGCTTGATGAACTCCCGAATCCTATCACACAAGTTTCATCGGCTTGTTTTGAGCCATCCATCGATTATGTTGTGGTAAAAATTCCGCGATTCAACTTCGATAAATTTCCCAATGTAGATGAAGAACTCACCACGCAGATGAAAGCAGTTGGGGAGGTGATGTCCATCGGCCGAACATTCCCCGAAGCGATGAATAAAGCGTGGCAGTCTCTGGAAATCGGCCGGTCTGGTTTGGGAGCAGACGGGTACAGTAATCCCGATCGTAAAGAAGTTCGGCAGCGGCTGCTCAAACCCTACTGGGATCGTACTCTGCAAATTCGCAATGCATTTAAACTGGGAGCAACAGTAGAGGAAATAGCAGATATTACAAAAGTAGATCCCTGGTTTTTACAGCAGATCCGGTATATGGTCAGCCTCGAAAATCACATCGAAGGCCTGAGTCTCGATACGATCTCCAGAGAAGATTTTCTTGAAGTGAAACGCGCCGGATTTTCAGATGTACAGATTGCATGGCTGCTGAGCAAAGCAGGAGAAAAGGTCAATGAAAAGGAAGTTCGCAGTAAACGCCTTGAACTGGGATTAAAGCCAAGTTTTAAACTGGTGGATACATGCGCAGCCGAATTCCCGGCCGAAACCCCCTACTACTACTCTACGTACGAAAGCGAAAATGAGAGTGTGGTAACCGACCGTAAAAAAGTAATGATTCTCGGCAGCGGCCCCAACAGAATCGGGCAAGGTATTGAGTTCGATTACTCTTGCGTTCATGCCGTACTTGCCGCTCAGGAGATGGGTTACGAAGCCATTATGGTAAATTGCAATCCAGAAACGGTATCCACTGACTTTGATATTGCCGATAAACTCTATTTTGAACCGGTTTTCTGGGAGCGGGTATTGGATATTTATGAACACGAAAAACCTGAAGGTGTGATCCTGCAGGTTGGCGGACAGACAGCGCTGAAGCTTGGTAAAAAGTTTGTGGAAAACGATATAAAAATATTTGGTACCGAGTTTGAAAAGATCGATTTCGCTGAAGACCGGGGAGCGTTCTCCAAATTTCTAAAAAGCCTTCACATACCCTTTCCTGACTATGGCACTGCCCGAAATGGCGATGATGCCGTGGCCATCGCCAATGAGGTGGGTTACCCTGTGCTGATTCGACCGAGCTATGTACTTGGAGGCCAGGGAATGCGTATCGCAGTGAAAGAAGAGGAACTGCGCAGATATGTCGAAACCATTTTGAAAACGCATCCTGAAAATGACTTTCTCATCGATAAATATCTCGACAAAGCCATTGAGGTGGATGTAGATTCTGTATACGATGGTGAACAGCTCCATATTGCCGGCATCATGCAGCATATTGAACCGGCGGGTGTCCATTCCGGCGACTCCACCGCGGTACTTCCTCCCTATTCACTCAGTAAACTGGTGCTTGAAACGATTGAAACCTACCAGAAGCGTATTGCTGAACAGATGGGTATTGTGGGCTTTCTGAATGTACAGTATGCGGTAAAAAATGAGGAAGTGTACGTTCTTGAGGCTAATCCCCGCTCAACACGAACCATTCCTTTTCTTGCCAAAGCTACACAGCGTCCTGAAGCTAAAATTGGCGTAAAAGTAATGCTGGGTGCTAAACTGAAAGAATTTGATCTAACATCGAAACTGAAAAACTGGGCGATTAAAGAGCCTGTATTTCCGTTTGACAAATTCCCCGAGGTGAAAAAAGAGCTCGGCCCCGAGATGAAATCTACGGGTGAAAGCATTTATTTCATGGAGGATTTTGATGACGAAAGGTTCAAGAAACCTTACGAATTCAAGAACCTCTATTTGAGTAAATAAAAATGTAGAACGGCTCGCTGAACCGTTATTCTCTCGATTTCAAGTTTCTTTGATGCAGGTATGAAGTGATTTTGTTCTGACATGGGATTTATAAGGATTGAACTTATTACATTTGATCCTTTCTTTACAGGTCAACGTTTCGATTGGAAAACCCGCAAAGGGCGCCGTAAATTCACGGGGGATGCGATGTGGTATTGCCAATGAATACGTTTTCTTAAAAAGCCTAATCTTAAGGGCTGCTTATGGGATGGGAAAATGCAATAAATTCAATTCTAGTTGGTTTCACTAACACAACAATTTACATAGAAGGCGTAAACGGCACCGATGAATGGTGCAGATTGATTTTGAGGTTGCCGCTGTTATCTTTCACATATCCGAATGAGTATTCCACTTTTTTAATGGCTCCTGTTCCTTTTTCCGTAAAAAAGTAATTGCCCATTGCAAGAGCACTATTTTCATTCAGAATGATGCCGGTGTTCTCGAAACGAACATTACTCCATGGCTGCAGGGCAAAGCCTTCATCTTCTGGAAAATTACTATTCCCTCCGATAAAATAGGATAGTGCTCCCTCTTTGGTTCCTCTAAATTGATCTTCAGCAGCACGGGTTGGTTTAAAAAGAACCGGTCCGAGATTAAAAGCATAGAGGGAATCAATGACTTTTTCCGCTTCTGCTTCACATACGGCGCGATTGTCTTTTAATGATCCGATTTTAATGAGGGCATCACCCCAGGTTTTCTGAATGTTTAGTACGTCTTTTTCAGTAATCATCTTTTTGATTTTTTTGCCTGACAAATTAATTAATGTGCCGACCATTCGGAAGAGTCGGTGTTACTGCAAATGTCCATAAGTGCATGCCGGTCATCCTCGGTCAACTTTAAGCCTGGCCTGGCTTGATTTCCCATCAGGCGGTACATCACCGATTGAGGGTTATCAACATGCCCGATTCCAAGTGCATGGCCCATTTCATGAGCAAGTACAAGCATCAGTTCATCCTCATCCAAAAAAGAGTACACGTTTATGGACCTTTCATTTCCCCTTCGCTCGTAGGAACCCTGGGTAAACCTTCGGGTTCCGCTAAATGTTTGGTTATACTCCTCTATCAGGCTGTTTTTTTGATTTACTTTTTCGTTAATCCGTTCTACTTTCCGGTTCAGGTTTCTTGCAGCCTCATTCAGCCTCTCATTTCGTCGGTTCAGTTCGACAGTAAGTGAATCTATTTCATTTTTTCTTTCTTCAAACAGTGGCATTTCACTCTCAGTAAAACCACCTTGCTCATTTTTTTCGGAGACCCATCTATTCAGTGATACTACTTTTTCCTGCAATTGGCTCATATCATCCTGGTGCTGCTGTACTCTCTGCATATATTCACTGTCCATCAGTTGGTACTCTTTTTCCACAGAATTTATTCTGTATCTTTCGCTCTGAATTCGATCCCGAAACTGCCGTTCCCGGTCTGAAAGTTCCTGCTGTTCAGCATAAACGAGATTTACGCGGATGTCTCCATCATCGGCATACTCCATAACCGGCTGGCCGTAAGCATCCGACCAAATTTCAGCAACCTCTCTGAGAAGGTAGAATAATTCTTGTTCTGAGATTGAATAACGATTGTCAATTTCCCCTATGTGGTATGTGTCAGGTTTTACGCAGGGTACAGCCTGAACAGCAGGGGAAGCCTTATTTTGATCAATAGAAGATACTAAATAGATTAACCCGGTGAGCAGAATTAAAAAGAATGATAATAATTTGTAAATCCCTGTCTGCATTTTTCAGATTGTTTATAAGTAGTCAGCCTAAATCTATAAGTGCATTTCGGCAATTTAAAAAAACTTTTTAGAATCATCTATTACACGGTATGGTTGATTCTCAGTAGTCCAGTCTCCAGCGCAGGTCTATACCTTCCCGGGAGTCATCTCCCTGGGTAATAATTAGCTCAAGATTATGCCGAAGCAGATACTCCAAAGTAAACAAGGTTTTGGGCCTTGCACCTCCAACCTCGTTCAGAATTGCAAAAAATGTACGCTGGTTCAGATACCACCCGGTTTTGATGGACGTGGTGCTGCCGGAACCCGATCTAGCGTTATCGATCTGAACCACATCGATTCCAAGCCGCTGCGAAGCGAGCATTTCCACACGATCGAGTAATACTTCGAGTGCAAAATCTGCAGCGGTTGGACCTGTGCCGCTTCCTGCAACCACCTGTTCCCATGATTCCAGTTCATAGAACGGCTTTCCAAACAATGTATAACTGATAATATCCTGGAGTTCGAGCGGTGGTTCACTATCGAACCTGAATTCAGGATCCTCGAGTGTACCTTCAATGATGTATAAAATGTGAACCCCTGCTGCCTGGGGCGGACTGTAACGGGTTGTTATGTTCAGTTCAGGATTATCCAAAGGGCCGGCAAAAGCCACGCTTGCTTCATCCAGTTCAAAATTTCTGCCAAGTGGGCGTGCAAATCCTCTGATTCCCTCCAGTGTACCGAACATCTGCAACTCTTCTTGCCTCTGTTTTACAAGGTCGAGCTGGCCACCCAGTAAAAGTTCCATATCGAGATATTGACGGTTTCGGATGAGAAACTGTCTTCCAAAATCTACACTGAATTCAATCGCAAGTGCATCAAAAAAATCTGATGGTTCGGGTTCTTCTTCATCCTCAAGCACAACATCTTCCACAGCACGCTCTCCAAAATTTTGAAGATTTACCTGACTTTGCAAAAATGTAAGACTGCCACCAAGATTGGGTTCCTGAGCAGTACCAGTCAGGTTCGCACGAAGGTTCACCAAAAAATTATATTCCGGGGTGTTTGCAGCCCTGAATTGGTTGGCTGTCATATTCAGGTTGATGTTACCGGGAGTAAGGGCATCCAATTCCACGGTTCCACTTGCATTGAGACTTCCCGGTCCGCTTCGGGTTGAAAACTGCTGAAGGGTGATCCGGTCCGGTTCAAATAAAATATTAGCAGCCATCTCAGTAAGAGTAATCCCGGCCTGAACCACTCGCATATTTCCACGAGTAAGCTGCATCTGTCCGTTGCTTTCGAGGTCATCCACGCGGCCAGACAGAGTGACATTTCCTTCCAGGCGGCCAGATAATTGTCGTATCACTTCGGGATCAACATAATTGCTTAGCATGGCGAGATCGAAATTATCGGTATGAAAATCTACAAAAACACTGTCTTCATCGGCGGGTAATAATACTTCGGCTTGCTGAAGGTCTACCAGGAACGGAAGAATGGCATTGAACCCTAAAATGGATTGGTTGTCTTTTATTACAGATCCGTTCATGCTTACAGTTTCTTCTTCATGTTCGTAGGCAAGATCTATTGCAAAACGATCGACAGAGATTCCTGAAAAAAGACCTTCGCGAATAGACAGATTTCCGTTTAGTTCCGGACTGCCAGCAATGCCACCCAAATCAGCATTTAGTGAAATAATTCCCTCAGTTTCTGCCGGAGCACCATCCGGTAAAAATGAAAACCAGTAGGTAAGATTGGTATCCAGCAGTGAGAAGCTTCCTTCTACATCTCTTTCAAAAAACTGTTCATCAAATGTCATTGGGTCACCGGGGATAAAGGGAATTCTCAAAAATCCTTCTGCCAGTTTTTCCCCGAGGTGCCAGCTATGCAGTTCGGCCTCCAGCCATTCTTCTTCGAGGTTTGCATCAAACCGGAGCGAGTCCATCTCTCCCTCACCATATTTGAAGCTGTTCAGAAGGCCGGTGGCTTTCACATCAAGCCGTTCGGGACTGTTGTAGGCTTCTATGGTACCAGAGAGATATCCATCAAAAAAGCTTTCATCCAGGATTGCTTCCTGAAGTTCGCCGAGGTTAAGTGTTCGGGCATCGATACCGGCATGCTGGGTTAGGGAATCCACGTGAGGCACCCATAGTGTGAGGAATGAGACGTCATCATCGGAAGCGATGGTGAGCGTATCAACCCGAAGAATGTCGTCGGCCCAGGTCAGGTCAAACGGTTCAACAAGTTTAAGTGTGCGAATTTGGGTGGCAAATTCAATGTCATGGGTGGTTAGTCTTACTTCTGTTGAATCGACCAGGAAATCTCCGCTGTGGCTAATGGAGGTTTGGTCCCCATTGGTTAGTAAGAGATTCATTTTGCCGGATGTCTGATCATCACGAAGGGTAACGTAAGTATCAAACTGAAGATCTTGCACACCTGTTTCGAAGACCGCGGGACGTGTCAGTTTCACACGCAAGTCGGCTTCCGGTTCATCCTGAATCAAAGCAGTCACAGAGCCTGTGAACTGTTCTGAACTGAACATTGTATCCACCAATACATGCTCCAGGTCTACGTTCCCATCAAACTGTAACACACCGTTGTTGTTTCGTGCCAGATTACCGCGAATGGTTCCGGGAGCCTCAAGCCGCTCAAGTCCGAATAGTGGTGCCAGTGGATAGAGATCTTTCACCGATGCATTAAATTGAAGGGTGTTGTCGGGATTTGTTGCATCAAGGATATGCTGTTTTATGGTAAATGCGGCATCTGCAATAGGGCTTTGCAAAACTCCCTCATCAATATGGAGAAACTGATCTTCCACTTTCAAATCTACCCGGAGAGTATCTATTATCTCGTTGTTTACAATACTTGAGTCGAACTCAGCTACAGCTACCAGGTTTAACTGCTCAGGATCAAAGTAGGAGCCTTCTCCGCTGATAGTACCATTAATATTGGTATGAAAATCATCGAATCCTTCTATTTCAGAGGCATTGAAATTTCGTATAGCAGCAGAAAAACGGTATGAAGGATCGCCCTGCCAGTTTGAAGCTGAAAAATTGGTTTCGAGTGTGCTTTGGTCGAGTTGCCCTCGCAATAATCCCTGTACATCATCCTGATCTATAGAGCCGCTGAAACTCAGCTCAGAGAAAGCCTGATCTCCAAACCGGCTGCCCAAGACCATCAAATCTGCCGTGGCAGAAAATTGTTCAGGATCGAAGCCGGCACCGCTCAGATTTGCCCGGATATTCAGATCACTGTCCAGTTCTTCGTTCTGTAGCAAATCTGCGATATTCAGGCGGTTCGTTGTGAGCTCAAGGTCCCATTCGGGCATTTCATCAAAAAGGCTGCGCAGTGATGCTTTCAGATCTATGTTTTGTCCGTTTGCCGAAAGTTCGGCGAGCAGATCAACATTACTGTCGGAGAGTTCATATTCAGCGTGAAACCGATCGATGCTGTAGATGTCGTATTCGCCTCCTTCAATCAGTAATTCACCCGTCCAGTGTGATTGATCAAGTTGGTCTGCTGCAAGATTGCCGCTCCCGAAGAACTCCAAATTATTGAAAACAGGAAGTTCATTCAGCCCGGTTAGTTGTGGCAGATTCAGTCCCGTTGCTTTCAAATTTACATTCTTAAGAACCGGCTCATCAGTTACATTCATACCAACATTCAGGTCCAGTTCATTAAGCCCGGCAGCTGTTACAAAAAGAGATAGGTTCAAATTATCCAGGGTTCCCTCTGCACCAAGGCGGATGTAAAGATCCTGGCGGAGGGGCAGGTCTTCGGCGTAAAGGGCCAGGTCTTGCCAGGAGAGCGGAGACACTTCTGTTTGTTGTTGAATCTGGTCCGGCTCCCTGTATTCGGCTGATGCCCTGAGTGCAGATCTTCCGGTATTGAGTACAAGAGACTCAAGTGTGATTCTCTCTTGTGCTGTGCTTCCTTCAAGATAAACAGCAATCGGTTCAGGCAGGCGAGCCTCACGGAGAGAGAAGTCGAGGTTGTCAATTGTTGCAAAAAAACCCTGTTCACGGGCTCCAAGAGAAAGACTTGCATCCAGGGCATCTATGTTCAGAAATCCGTCGGGCAACAGATATTCGGATCTCACGTCTACATTCATATTATGAATGCCAATGTGATGAAGTACCCAGTAAACGGGGTCGGTTTCTTCAACCTCTTCGGTTTCCTGAACCAGGGTCTGCACATTCCAGGTGGAATCTTCTTTTTGATGCACAAAAATGTCGGCACCATAGACATTCAGGTCATTCAGTTCGTGAGATGAACGAATGAGGTTCAGCAGACGGTAATTAACAACAAGTGAGTCAATTTTGGCAACATCTTCTTGATTTTCATCCGTCAGATGTATGTTGCGTATTACAAAACCATGCAAAAGGTCACCCCGGATTGATTCGATAGTGAGGGTGCCGTTGATATTTTCGGTGGCCTGCTCCATGGCAATATCACGGACTTTATCGAAAAGCCAGTCGCTTTTAAGAGCAAGCCTCACACCCGAAGCCAGAAAAAGCAGGATCAACACGATAATCATCAACCCTAAAGGCCATCGTCTTTTGCGATATGTGGATTTGTCGTCGTTCATTAAAAGGCTTGTCCTATACTAAAGTGAATTCCGAAACGATTCATTCGCGATCCAAACTCCTGCCCATTGTAAATGAGAAGATCTTCATCCGTCGGGTTCAGTTTGTAGGCGATATCAACCCTTACTGGCCCGATAGGGGCCTGGTATCGCAATCCGCCTCCTGCTCCAAACTGTACGGGACGTTCTTCGAGTGAACGAATGTCCCGCCAAACCTGTCCGCCGTCAATAAAAGCGGCCATGCCGACATTGGGTATAATTCCGCTAATATCCTGCCTCAGCTCCATGTTGAAAGCTAAGGCCGCTCTTCCCCCGATTGGTAAAAAGTTATTGAAGCTGCCGTCATCTGAAAAAGATGGTACACTTGGCCCCAGGGTTTGCCTTGCCCAGCCTCGAACAGAATTGGTCCCTCCCGAAAAGAAACGGATATTGGCCGGTAGATCAATATCCTTGGCATTGAATATGGCACCTGTGTTGACCCGTTTGGCAAGAGTTGTGGTTCCGGTAATAGGTGTGAAACGGCGCACATCAAGATTGAATTTCTGAAATGAATAAGTGGCTTCGCCAAATGTACCGGAAAACTCTGCTGAAGGCTGGATGACCCATCCCCTCGGATCGCGGCCGAACCCCTCACTATAGTAGCCCGAAAGGGTAAATGATGAAACCTGGTAGTTCAGAACGGTATCGGGCAGTTCAACTCCCTGGTCGCGAGACAGTTCTTCATTGAAAGAAAACTCGTATGAAAATGTGGCTGTCTGGTTCCGCCTGATCTGGTAGATCAGACTACTGTTAAATCCACCCTGCAGGAGTTCGTAGGCAGGCTCAAGGCGATGAACACCAAAAAGCGATGCTACATTACTGCTTCGCGAATTAAAGACATAAGGAATCAAATAATCTGTTCCTGCACGCTGTTCAATGAATGAAGCCCGTATATTGGCCCCAAACCGGTGACCGGTTCCCATAATGTTGCGATGCTGCCAGGCCACCTGACCTCGAACTACTTCTTCGCGGCCCACACCCACTGCCGCCTCTACAGTTCGTTTGGAATATTCTCTGACACGGATCAAAGCCGTAAGTGTAGAATCGCGTTCCTGTTCGGGAAGCGTAATAGTTGCGAACCTAAACAGATGGTGATTAAAAATACTTCGCTGAGCGGTCTGCATTTGGCTTCGGCTGTACACATCTCCCACTTTGATGTCCGTCTGCCTGATGAGTACCCGCTCCGGAACAGAGAGATCACCCTCGATCTGAAAATCTGTAAAGTAGGTTTTTGAGTTTGGAGTGAGATGGATTCTTACGTCTACCTCGTTGGTGGCCGGGTCTCTGTCATACTCCACTGTTACATCCGGCCAGGCATATCCAAGATTTTCAAGTGTTTCTCGGAAGAGCCCTTCCACATCAGGCTGGCGGATTAACTGGTGAACTCTTCCCGTTCTGTAGTCGTGCCGATTGGTTGCACGGATAAAATCCCTGGCTTCCCGGATCTCCTGTTTGGTTTGTTCATCGGCATCAATAATAATTTCTGAAGATACGATAGGTGAAGGAGATCCCTCCCGTATGAAAAACGTTACATCTTTTTGCCATTCTCTTCTGCGGTCTTCCACCTCAAAATGAACATCAACATCGGGATATCCGCGGCGTTGATAAAATCGTTCCAGTCGAACTTCATCGCGCCGCAGCTCTGTTTCACTGAACGGGTAATCACTTACCCGTCTGAACATTTTTTGGAAAATACGCGGTTGTGAAGTTGCAATAACCTGCCTGAGAACCATACTCCGAAACTCTTCATTACCTTCTATGTTTACATTCCAGACAACCGGGTCGCGCTCGGTATCATCCATAGCAAATACGGCGGATGTCATCGTGAATAAAATGAGAAGACCCGAAAACAGAAATGTTCCTGTTGAGATGATATAATTTTTTTGAACTGACAATTGAATAAACAGAACTGGAATTTTATATAAAAATAGCAATATTGATCTAAGTTGTTTGCAAAAAGATTTTCTCTCACAAATAATATTTATCCAGTCATTTTGATGAAACTTCAAAAAATCCACTTTATTCTGTTTCAGATTGTTTTAATTATTCTTTTTGCATCATGTCGTTCTACAGACCCGGAAGTTTTTACAGGTTATGCCTACGATCCTGCCGGTGTTACCGAAACCTCCGACAGGGAAATTATCCCTCAGCACAAACGAACGATCGGTTTTTTGTCAGATGGTGTGTGGATTTCAAATGAATTTCCCGGGTCACGTGCCAGCGATATTTACCGTACAGATGATTTTCAGTACACAATAGAGATTCGCCCGGAGATCAGCCCTGTCAACAACAGTCCGTGGTATGGTTTTAAAATCTGGAGCAGTGATACAGCCCGCGTAACCGTAGAACTTGCCTACCCGGAAGAGGGTCGACAGCGCTACACACCTAAAATCAGCACCAATGGTGGCATGGACTGGAAACCTGTTGATCCAAAAAATTACCATTCAGGCAGCAGCGGTATTCTTGAACTGGATGTCTCACAAGATACACTCTGGGTTTCCGCCCAGGAAATCTATACTACCGAGCACCTCTCTGTCTGGCTCGATTCACTTTCAGAAAAATCGTATATCAGAAATAGTACAGCCGGATACAGTCACCAGGGCAGGCCGGTTTCATTGCTTAAAATTTCTGAACCTTCATCAAAACCATTAAAGGGTGTAATTATTGTTTACAACAGACAACACCCCCCTGAAATTCCCGGTTACATTGCCGGTTTAAAATTTCTTGAAACCGTTGCCGGAGACACAAAGCTTGCCAGCCGTTTCAGGGACTATTTTGAAGTATGGGCTTTTCCGATGATGAACCCAGACGGTGCGGATAACGGCCATTGGCGAACCAATGCTGCCGGAGTAGACCTGAATCGCGACTGGAACTATTTTCGGCAGCCGGAAACAGCCGCTGTGCAAAAAACACTTCTGCCACTCAAAGAAAAACCCAACCGAAAAGTTTTTTACGCTATCGATTTTCACTCAACGGGACGCACTTTGTTTTACCCGATCATCAAAGAGATCCAAACATTTCCCCTTCATTTTACATACAGGTGGGCCGATGAAATCAAAGCTGCATTGCCTGAGGTTGATCTTGATGTTGAACCGTTTGATATTGTCTCTCCAATTGCAAAAAACTGGACATTTAAAACTTTTGGTGCCGATGCGGTAACCTTCGAAGTTTGGGATGAAATGCCGCGGGATCAGGTTCGACAACTTGGTGTTCGTTCTGCCGAGCTGTTTATGAAACTGATGATTGAAGAGTATCAAAATCACATTAGAAACTAACCCGCCGAAACTCACGTTTATTGAAAGTATTTCATATCAGATTCACTAATTTCCTCTACATTTATTCTGATTAAAAAAACCAAAATTTGATTTATGTTACCATTTCAAACATTCCTGAAATTATTCCTCTTAATTTTTTTGGTATGTGCATTTACCATCAGTTGCAGTTCACCCGGACTGGATGATTACAGTGATGTACGGTTTGAACTGACCAACCAAAATGGTGAAACAGTAGTTTTTCCCGATGATTTTGAGGGCTCACCACTTGTGATGGGTTTCATTTATACCAACTGCCCCGATATCTGCTCATTCATTACGGTTAATGTGGGCAAAGTGTACGAAGAGATGGAAAATCCAGGCGATACACAGTTTGCCCTTGTTACCTTCGATCCAGAGCGGGATACACCGGAGGTCCTGAAGCAGTATGCAGCAGCCTTTGAAATGGATAAGCCACCCTTTCAGTTTTTAACTGCTGATACGGAAACCATTTCAGCTTTTATGGAGAGGGTGAGTGTTCGAACGCAAGAATCTTACTCCCGCGATTCTGAAGATGGAGATCGCATGTATTTTATCAATCACTCCGATAAGATCCTTCTTATCGATCAGCGCTCCCGTCTTATTTTTGATTATGGCGGAAGTATGACTCCAGTGAATATCATCATCGAAGACCTCGAAAAATTATTAAAAAACAGATTTTGCTCACTATTCTCTTGCCTGTTATACTGCTAATTTCATCTTGCAGCGGGGGTGAGGAACCAGCTCAAGCGGAACGGGAATTTACCCTGCCTGATGACGGTATTGAACTGGTGGATGCATGGGCACGTCCCGGCCGGGAAAATGGTGTGTCAGCAGTATACATGCATGTATTGAACGGTTCTGCTGATACCGATACTCTAAAGGCCTTATCATCATCCGTTGCCGGTCTTGTTGAACTTCACGAAACCTATGACCGTGGTGACGACATGATGGGCATGCGTGAAGCTGAAGAGCCATTTTTTGCCCCCCGTAGTGTAACCTCTATGAGACCGGGTGGCTTGCATGTGATGCTGATGCAACTTAACCGGGCACTCACCGAAGGGGATGAGATAGATGTAACTCTGACCTTTGCCCGTGCTGGTGAAATTACGATAAGTGCCGTAGTTCAGTCTCCCTGATCCCGCACTCGGCGTTATTTCATTTTCAGGTCTGCCTTCTCGGCACTAAAACCGGTAACTTCGCTCTCTTTTTCTTCGCCAAGAGCTTTTTCCATTTCAGATCTGAGCTTTTGAATAGAGAGGCCGCTGGAAAGGGCTCCGTTTTTTGCGATTGAAATCCGTCCGGTTTCTTCCGATACCACAACTACAAAAACATTATTGGTTTCGCTGATTCCAACAGCCGCCCGGTGGCGGGTACCAAACACCGCTGAGATATTGGGATTTTGCGAGATGGGAAGATAACAACTTGCAGCCACAATACGGTCATCTTTTATAATTACCGCCCCGTCATGCAGCGGTGTATCTTTCTGAAAAATGGTTTGAATGAGTTGGGCGTTTACCCTTGCGTCCAGTTTTACTCCTACATCGACGAGATCCTGGAGAGATGAAGTCCGGGCAAAAACGATAAGTGCGCCGGTTTTTGTTTGAGCCATGTTACGCACGGCTTCAATCACTTCAGATATCATTGAGTCTGAACCGGTTCGTCCGATAAACCGGCTGAACGATGTATTCTGGCCCAGGCTGTAGAGAAGTTTTCGTATTTCAGGTTGAAAAATAATGAAAACAGCCAGAACACCCACATCCAGCACACTTCTGAGCATAAAATTCAGCGTGGAGAAACCAAGCAAACTTACTCCCGCATTTAGTAAAATAATAAACAGAAGCCCAAGGGATGCCTGAATAGCAAAGGTTCCTCTCATCCATCTGTATAGATAGTACAGAACCAGCGCAATAACCAGCGTTTCAAGCAGGTCTTTGAGGCCAAATTCTATGAATCCTATGGGTATCATTTATTTGATTAATTGTAGTAAAAATTATTGAGTAATATGTTTGAGAAGGTTGATGGCTGAATAAGGTTTACGTTTTTGGTTAACAGTGAAAATTGAATTAAATCCTTTTTAATCTCTGCACAAATTGCAAAAATGATTCACAGATCGATACTTCCTACTCTGTACTCACTCTTAAAGCATTATAAACCCGGATAGAATCTGCTGCTTCCTGAACGTCATGAACACGCAGTATAGCTGCTCCCTGCATAAGACAGTGATAATGAACTGCGAGTGTACCCGCAAGCCTGTTTTCTACCGGTCTGTTTTGCAGTAACTCACCAATCATTGATTTGCGGGATGCGCCCACCATAACCGGACAGTTGAATTTACTGAATTTTTGAAGGCTGTCAATAATTTCAAGATTGTGTTTTAAAGTTTTACCAAACCCGATTCCAGGATCGATGATGATCGATTTCACTCCATATTCTTTTAGTTTTTGAATGTTTTTTTCAAAAAATGTTCCGATTTCTCTGACTGTGTCCACATACTCAGGATTTTTCTGCATATTTTTGGGGTTGCCGACTGAGTGCATGAGTATATATCCGGCATTGTAATCTGAACAAAGTCTGCCAAAACGAGGTTCTTTACGAAGCCCGCTTACATCGTTAATAATATGAGCTCCTGCTTGCAGCGCTTTTTCAGCAACATTAAATTTCGTTGTATCGATTGAAAAAATGATCTCAGGAAATTCTGAGACGGCTTGTTTTAAAACAGGGATCACACGGTTCAATTCCTCCTCTTCAGAAACAGGATCGGAGCCCGGCCGGGTCGATTCCCCGCCGATATCGATTATTAGAGCTCCTTCCTGAACCATTTTACGCACCTGTCTGACTGCACTTTCAACTGTATTGAATATGCCACCATCAGAAAAGGAATCGGGGGTTGTATTCAGAATTCCCATTACCACAGGAGAGGAAATATTGATGGTTTGGTCTCTCACGGATAGTTTGCCGGATCTGGTATTCCTTGTTTTCATTTTATGCCTGTCTGCTTCATTTTACTGAGTACACTGCTACAAAATAAAAAAGCGCCCCTGAAAAGCGCTTTCTTAATAATAATGGATTCTAAATTTTTTGCTTTTGAGCTGAAAAAACGGGTTAGTCCCAGGTTTCTTTCAGAAGGTCAAGTTTATCTTCTTTTTCGGCCCAATCATCGGCATCGGGCAGAGCGTCCTTCGTTTCGTTAATGATATATTCATCCCACTCTTCGGCAAGGCGTTCATTCAGTTCAATATAGTGCTCCCATTTTTCAGGCACTTCATCATCAGGGAAGATTGCCTCGACCGGGCATTCAGGCACACAAGCGTCACAGTCGATGCATTCGATCGGATCGATTGTCAGAAAGTTGGGGCCTTCGCGAAAAGCATCAACAGGGCAGACAGCCGCGCAATTTGTGTATTTACAGTTTATGCAGGGTTCAGTTACTATGTATGCCATTTTTTGTAAATAATATTTATTTAGGTGTTAAAAACAACTTAATAGTTTATTTGAAATCAAATTAAGATGCAATCCAAACTACAGATTTTCTGATGATATACAAGCTATAATTCAAAATTCATACCAGGTCATCCGATATATTTATTCATTTTTCAGCAAATGACGCAGTCTTTTCGGATCGCCATCATTGGGGGCCGGCTCAATATTCAGCAACTTTGCCATTAGTTCATAAATATGAATCGCTTCAATTGCACCGACCTTCTCTCCTATGATAAAATCGGGGCCACTTGCCGCAAAAAAAGTTCTCATTTCCGGTGCAAAATTATCAAAGCCATGGGTAGCTGCTAAAATGCCGCGCTGTTCAAAGTTCTGCCGTGTAGTAATGGTGTAGCCGACATCAGCAATTACGATTATTTCTGGAATCCGGTAATGGTTCGAAAAATGAAAACGTTCCGGCAGATTCTCTTTTTTGTAAACGCGAAAGTTATCTTCAGCGGCTTTTAAAGCCTCATATACCTCGTCTACTTTACCTTCTTCCGGGCGGATTAGAGAAACGGGAGTCCAATCAAGAATATCAACATCATCAAGGTTGATCAATTCTTCCAAAAAAATGAGTTTGGTTTCTGAAAGGTCTGCCATTCCGTGATCAGAGACAATAATCACATTCAATGTTTCAGACAGCTCTTTTTTCTCTATTTGATCCAGCAGGTAGCCAAGCAGGCCGTCCATTTCGAGCACAGCGTCATCAACTTCCGGTGAATATTTACCATAAGAGTGACCGCGGCTGTCCACAAAACTGAAGTAAAGCGTACTGAAATCAGCCTGAACTTTGCCTTCGTCTGAAGGGTCTAACCAGGCCATTACACTATCAATACGAGCGTGGTTGGAAACGGAACCGTCATAATCTATCCAGCGGGTTGGCTGCACGCCATTATACGAAGCCTCGGATCCGGGCCAAAAAAACGTTGTGGCTGTTTTTCCCTGGTTTTCAGCCGTGATCCAGATCGGTTCTCCGTGCCACCAACGCTCGTCGTTGGGTGAGTTTTGCGGGCCAAATGCGAACTGTGCATCCAGTTCATAATCATAAAATCGATTGGAGATGATACCGTGATTTTCAACGTAAAGCCCCGTTACGATAGAAAAATGGGTTGGGAAGGTTTTGGTAGGAAAAACCGGAATCAGGTATTCGGCCTGCACGCCATTTGTCAGAAAACGGTCGAAGTTGGGAGTTTCGTTTCTTTCAATATATTCGTTCATAAAACCGTCTATCGAAATGAGAAGCAAGGAATTTGTTGATCTGCTTTCTTCTGTCTGTGATGGCTGACAACGGATTGAAAGCAGGCAAAAAAGTACCAGAAAGTTTATAAAAAAGGTTTTGCGGATCATTTTTTGAATAGTATCGGGTTTTTACATTATTTTAGAAAAATGTATGAATTCTTCCGAAAATCGCTTTTTCACACTCACATTTTCTGAATTCTTTTTTAACCGAAATCTGTGCGAATTAAATTTCTGTAAAGATGCATCAATGTTTGCTGAGAAGCTCCCAGGTAGTACAGAATAAATATTACAGAAAAGATAAATTGCAGTCTCAGCACACCGTTTTTTCTGTATTTCCGGGCAGATGTCACCACCGTATCCTGCAATAATTGAAAACTACCATTTCGCCTGATCTGCCTTACAAGCTCCTGATCCTCCATCACAGTCAAACTCTCATCAAAACCGCCAATTTCCCGGAACAACTCATTCTTCACAAAAAGGCTCTGATCCCCAAAGCGCAGCAAGGTGGACCTGAATCTTGTAAACCACGAATAACCGGCAAGCAGCGGATGGGGATCATCAAAGCGAAGTCTGAAACAGCCTGAGTCAGCTCCCATATTTATCGTCTGTGCGATTTTTCCCCCGAAGTTTTTTGGCGGATACGTATCAGCATGCAAAAAATAGATAATGGTAGATGTTGGCGAGATCACTTCTGCACCGGCATTCATTTGAACAGCACGCCCTGCCTTTGGTGCCAAAACTGTTACAGCCCCTTTTTTAGCGGAAATTTCTGTCGTACCATCAGTACTGCCGCCGTCTGCCACAATCAATTCTTCCACATATCCACCACCTTCTTTGTGAAGATAATCGAGCAGCGGACCGATGTTTCCTGCTTCATTCAAAACCGGAATGATTATACTGATCCGAGTGCTCACAGCTTCAGCCCGCTTTCTTTCAGGTCCTGTTCCGTGTCGATATCATTTAGTTCGGGGAGTGTGTAACAGCTCAGGTTTTTCTCATTTATTTTCTTCATTGTGCATTTTAATACCGTATGAGTGCTCCAGGGGATATCCGTGAAAAGATCGGGAATATACCGGTTCATACCGAGTAGATAATATCCACCATCGGCAGCTGGCCCAATCACCATATCATAACGTTCCAAAGCAGTAAAGGCTTCCTCGAGTAGTTCCGTGGTTATGTCAGGGCAGTCGCTCCCGATGATGATCGCCCTTTTACATCCATCGTAAAAAACCTTCCGGAAAGCAACACTCATTCGCTCACCAAGATCTGTACCGATTTGAACAAATTTTTTGAAATCATGTTCGTCAATCCCGTCTTCCTGGTCGGCATGTGAGGAGTACCAAACCTGTTTATCTGCTTCTGTTCCAATTGCGGCTTCAAGGGTAATCTCTACCAAGCGTCGGTAAACCTTCAATGCATTCTGTTCACCCTTGGTTTTTGCGAGCCGTGTTTTTACCTTGCCGGGTTCCTGATTTTTAACAAAAATAATGAGTATGTTTTTCTCTTTCACAAATATAATATCAGCTTTTCGTTAAATGCTTATATCCCGCATCCAAGGTTAAAATGGAACATTTTTGGTGTAAATGTGTAATAATTTTGTAAATATTATTCCATAAAAAAGACATGAATTACCTGAAACGTCATCTCTATCTGACTACTACTCTTTTGGTTATATTCGCGTTTACAGCAGTTGATCATTCTCAGGCACAAAACAGACCAGGAAATACGGAACTCGGTATTATTCTGGGAGAGCCCACAGGAATTAGTTTCAAATCCTGGCAATCGGGAACATCTGCTTTCGATCTTGCCGTTGCATGGTCTTTCGGACGAAATGGTGCAATTTATCTCCATGGTAATTATCTGAAGCATCATGCTCAAAGCGTAAATCGGGGCAGTTTATATTTGTATTATGGTCTTGGAGCAAGAACTATTTTACAGGATGACCCGCGTTTTGGCGCCCGTATACCACTGGGTCTTCAGTACATTATACCTAACAGCAGGCTCACCTTCTTTTTTGAGGTTTCTCCGGTGCTTGATCTGGTTCCTGCCACAAAATTTGGTGTTGGCGGCGGAGTGGGGATCCGTTATTTTCTCTAATACAGGCTGAACCGATCAGGATTCTCTCTTAATCCTGTCAATATCCAGTTCAAGCTGCTGCAGTTTTTCTTCCTTCTTGTTAATGTTATTTTCGGCATTGTCGATGCGTTTCTTAACATCATCAAGAAGGGGGCTGCTGCTGCCCGAAGGCTTAAAATAGCTGAGTGATTCTTTCATTTGCAGAAGTTCACTGCTCAATCTGTCAATCTGCTTACGAAGCTTTTCGGCCTGCTCCTGTTTTTTCTTGATTTCGGCGATATCGTCGGTGGAGTAGTGCTCAACATTCTCTTTACCCACAATTTGTGCTGCAGATTTTGCCGCACGGAACCGGTCATAAATAACATCACAGGTTTCGCGGTACTCTTTCCACATCCGGTTTTTGTGTTTGATGGGAACATAACCTGCTTTTTTGAACTCTTCCTGAAGTGGTTTGGCAATCTCCACAGCTTCAATCGGGTTTTCGTGAGTTTTCAGTTCCTTTAGCTGATCCAGAATATCCTCTTTTTCTTTGAGGTTATCTTTTCTCTCTTCTTTTACTTCTTTGAAATAATCGCGCCGCCGGTCGTAAAAATAATCCATTGCACCTTTGAACTTTTTCCAGATTTTGCCCGATTTTCTTCGGGGAACCGGACCTATTTTCTTCCATTGGTCCATTAGTTTCTGAAATTCGTGGTGGGTTTTCTCCCATTCTTCCGATTCTTTCAGTTCATTGGCTTTTTCAATCAGCTCCAGTTTCTCATCGTAATTTATATCTTCCTGTTCCCGAAGCGTATCTATGTTTTCACTTTTCCTTTGATTAAAAGCATCTGTGGCTGCTTTGAACCGGTCCCAAAGTTCATTTTCATCTTTCTGGGGAAGGTTGCCTGTTTTTTTCCAGCGTCGGTGCAGTTTATTTACCCGACGGGCAGCTTTTGCGAGATCGTCTGAATCGATCAGGGCTTCGGCTTCGTCTATTAGTTTCTTCTTTTTAGAAAGGAACTTCTCAATATTCTGACGATATTTTTTATCGTACTTGAACCGCATTGCGTGGAAATCATCGTTTACAGAGTGAAAACGATCCCACACTTCCTGGTTTTTTTCGGCAGGTATTCGCCCGATTTTACGAAATTGACGAGAATAATCTGATAATTTCTTGTCAAGCTCCTTCCAGTCGGATGATTCGTCTACCCCTTCCAGGAATTTTTCCATTTTTTCAAGGATTACCAGCTTTCCTGTCAGGTTGTCTTCTTCCTGCTGTTTTTTCTTTACGAGGCGGTCAACTTTGTGGTCATCAAAGGTACTGAGCAGGCTGTTGAAAGAAGATTCCAGTTTTTCCTGCTCAGATGCAGGAATTGGTTTGATGTTCTCCCAACGCCCTTTAATTTTAGAAACGTCACGGGTGTGGGTCCATTTTTTCTCATCAATAAT
>SLGL01000048.1 GCA_007123785.1 Balneolaceae bacterium | reverse complement strand
TGATGCAATTTTCAGAACAATCTACAGGTTGCGGATATCCAGAAAATGGCTGCTTGAATGGACCACCGCATCTCAAATAGAATCTGCCAGCTCAAATTCACTGCCTACTTACATTAAAATAAACGCAAGTACAATAATATTTGCTGCAGGTATTCTTTTTGCTGCTATATATACAGCTCCCCAGTACATGTTGATCGTTATTCCGTTTATTTTTCTCTGGGCCGGTTCACCTTATTATTTGTGGTACATCAGTCAGCCGGCTAAAAAAGAGTATCACACGCTTAATGAAGGAGAAGTTCAGAAACTCAGGATCTGGGCACGTAAAACCTGGTTCTATTTTGAGCGGTTCGTGAATGATGAGCATTTCTGGCTGCCTCCTGATAATTATCAGGAAGATCCGCCACTACCTGTAGCTGAACGCACGTCCCCAACGAATATCGGATTGGCATTGGTATCAACACAGGTGGCTTACAACAGAGGATACATCACCTATGGAGAATTATTGGAACGACTGCTTAATACACTGCGCTCAATGGATAAGCTGGAGCGGTTTAACGGGCATTTTTATAATTGGTATGAAACTCGCCTGGGGGAAGCATTAAATCCGAAATACATATCAACGGTGGACTCCGGTAATCTTGCTGCCGGCCTAATAGTTGTAAAGCAAGCCGTACTTAAAGAGATGAACACCATAGGAGTGAACAGAAATATCTGTCAAGGGATTGAAGATACAATCCTCACTCTGAAAGATATTTTCAAACCGTTTAAGTATGATAAATATCTGCCAGCTGTTTGTTATAACCGCATTATGCTTTATTCTGATCGTATTTTGGAAAAACTGAAAAATGCAGATTCAGAAAAGCCAATGCAGGATCTTGAATTGCTAAAATCGCTGAAAAAAGATGCTGCCTCAATCTGTTCAACAGATCTGCTTCCGCTTGGCAGTGTGCTTGATGATTCAATGATGCAGGATCTGCTCTTCTGGATTGACAGCCCGCTCAGAATTTTAGAGAAAGCAATAGACGAGATAAAAACACTTAATGGCTCAAAGATTGAAAATATTTCAAAGTTTACCCACACTGAACTGCTTAAATTCTATGATAATAAAGAACAGGGAGACAAAACGGTTAGGCTGCTGAATAAATGGAAGACACAAGCTGATGAAATCATCTTTTTTTGTGATGAGTTCATGAATGAAATGGACTTTTCATTTCTCTATCTGAAAAAGAGAGGTTTGTTCAGCATTGGGTATAATGTTGAGAAAGCTATTCTGGATGAGGGTACATATGATCTGATTGCCAGTGAAGCCCGTATTGCCTCTTACATTGCCATAGCTAAGGCAGATGTACCGGTTGAACACTGGTTTCGCCTTAGCAGACGTCTTACCAGCCTGAACCACAACGTTATATTGCTGTCCTGGGGAGGCACAATGTTTGAGTATCTCATGCCGATGCTCTTTATGCGCAGTTACGGTGAAACATTGCTGAGCCATACCGGACGGAATGTAGTACAGTGGCAAAAAGAGTATGGTAAAAAGAGAAACAAACCCTGGGGATTTTCGGAAAGTGCATACGGTTTTATAAATATTGATATGCATTACCAATACCGGGCGTTCGGGGCTCCGGGCCTGGGATTAAAGAGGGGACTCGCTGAAGAGTATGTAGTTGCACCGTATGCCTCGATGCTGTCTCTAATGGTGGAACCACACCAGTCGTTTGAAAATCTTATTGAACTTGAAAAAGAAGGAGGGGTCGGCCTTCATGGTTTTTATGATGCTATCGATTACACTCCGGGTCGCCTGAACCAGGGAGAAAAACATCGTGTAATCAAAACATATATGGTACATCACCACGGAATGAGTTTACTTGCCATTGAAAACCTGCTTAATAATTGGTGGGTACAAAATTGCTTCCACTCTGATCCGCGAATCAAAGGAGCTGAACTGATATTACAGGAACGAATTCCAAGAGGGGTACCCATTAAAGAGCCGCATCCTATTGATGTAGAACTTGAGCCAGGAGAACAAAAATCGATTCAGAATGTGGTAGAACATGCCGGGATAGATGCATTGGATGACTCGCCGCCAAGATTACATCTTCTTGGTAATGGAAGCTACTCTCTTTTTCTTACACACGCTGGAACGGGTGCTTCTTCACACAAAGGAATAACACTGAATGGATGGGGTGCAGACACGACTTGCGATCCCCTCGGTTTCTTTTTCTATATTAAAGATACGGAATCGGGAAAATTCTGGTCTTCCACACATCAGCCCGTAAGAAAAAAACCTGACAGATATGATACCTGGTTTCACAACGACAAGGTAATTACTTCTCGGGTAGATGAATGGATTGAGACAACCACCGCCGTTTCGGTTTCACCGGACCATCCGATGGAGATCCGCAAACTCACTCTTACCAACTATTCACAGGAGAGTCGAACTCTGGAGATCACGAGTTACGCCGAAGTGGTTTTGAACAGATGGAAAGACCATATATCACATCCGACATTCTCTAAATTGTTTATACAGAGCGATTATCTGGATGAATACCATTCAATCCTGATGAAACGAAGGCCACGTTCAGAACATGAAAAGCCGCTGTGGCTGGTACACACTTTCGCCGGGGAAGAACATCATAACCTCACCGAACCATTTCAATTTGAAACAGAACGTTCCGATTTCATCGGCCGCGGAAGAAATCTGAGTCATCCGGCTGCAATGGATGTCGGTTCACGACTGAACGGAAAACCGGGTAATGTTTCTGACCCGATCGTAAGCCTTCGGAAAAATATTACGCTTGGGCCGGGCGAAAAAGCAGAATTCATGTTCGGACTTGGCATTGCAGAATCACATGAAGAAGCCGTAAAACTTGCCGATATCTACGACAATCGGCAGGCCGCCAATCGAGTGTTTGATCTTTCATCTGTGTATAGCTCAGTGGAACTCAATCATATGGGTATTACATCTAAACAGGCGCACTATTTTCAGAAATTGGCCTCATGGATTCTCTATTCCGGCCCGGCGTTCAGAGCGGATGAAAAAAGATTAAGGGGTAATCGGAAAATACAACAGGACCTCTGGTCTTATGGCATTTCAGGCGATATACCCTTGATCGTATTCAGAATCAACAGTACCAACGAACTCAAACAGGTTAAAACACTTTTGAAAGCCCATAATTTCTGGCGCACAAAGGGGATTGAAACGGAACTCCTTTTTCTGAATGACCATGCACCTGGATATGTGGATGAAGTGAATGAGGCGATTTTGCAGGCCATTGAAGAATCGATGGAACGTGATATCATGAATAAAAACGGTGGGGTATTTTTGCAGAGAACTGATAAGATGCAAGTTGAAGACTTGAATCTGATACTGACAGTTGCACATACAGTTTTTATAAGTACTCTGCCAGACCTATCTGAATGGAATAAAAACCGTCCGGAAGTGGCTTCATGGAGAGAAGATATAGAGGAAGATGAAACACATGGTGAAAATTATTTCGCCGAAAGTTCAGTTCCAGAAAACTATAAAGAAAAACTGAAATTTTTTAACGGGTATGGTGGGTTTTCGGAAACCGGTGAAGAGTATCACATTCTTATTGAACACGATCCGAAAACCGGGACTTTGATAGTACCACCTGCACCCTGGATTAATGTCATCGCAAATCCATCATTCGGGTTTATAGCAACCGAAAGAGGTGCAGGCTATACATGGAGCGAAAACAGCAGGGAAAATAAACTCACAGACTGGTCGAACGATCCTGTTACTGACCCGCATTCAGAGGCATTTTTTATTAGAAATGAAGGGTCGGGGAAGTATTGGTCGCCTGCACCAGGGCCTGCTCCGGGACGGGGTTGGTACAGGGTGATTCACGGATTCGGCTACACCCGGTTTGAACACACTTCCGGGAACTTTGAGCAGGAGCTGCTTCAATTTGTACATGAAATCGAACCGGTCAAAATATCTGTGTTGAAAATAAAAAACCTGAACAAAAAACCACAAACAGTTTCGGTATACAGATTTCTTGACAGGGTAATGGGCATCCAGCGGCCAGTTGCATCACGTTATGTGATACAGAGTTTAGGTCATGGCGACAGCACACTGTATGCACAAAATCATTACAACAATGAATTTGCAGGACGTGTGGCCTTTGCTTCTCTGATCCATGCTCCAGACGATGCAGAAACCACATTTACCACCGACCGTGAGAAATTTATTGGCCGAAACCGGTCACTTGACCGTGCTGCTGCCCCCGGAAACGGAGGTCCACTGGATAACAAAATAGTTACAGGTTGTGATCCATGTGCAGTTTTCCGTACTCAGGTCTTTATTAAACCAGGTGAAACAGTTGAGTTCTATTTTATGGAGGGTGAATGCCCTTCGCGAGTATCGGCTGATGAACTGATCGAAAGGTTCAGAAATCGAGATTTGTTGGAAGATCTGTTTAAGACTGTCGTTTCAGGTTGGAAATCAAGGCTGAAACGCATTCAGGTTGTAACTCCCGAACCTTCCATGGATGTGCTGCTGAATGGCTGGCTGATGTACCAGAACCTGTGCTGCCGGATGTGGGCGAGAACAGCTTTCTACCAGGCGGGAGGTGCTTACGGTTTTCGGGATCAGTTACAAGATGCTATGGCGGTACTCTATTCGGAACCTGAACTGGCAAGAAAACAGATTCATCTTCATGCTCAAAACCAATTCAAAGAGGGTGATGTACTTCATTGGTGGCATCCTCCAACCGGGCGTGGTATACGTTCGAAAATTTCTGACGACCGGCTCTGGCTACCGTATGTAACGGATTTTTATGTCTCCGCAACAGGAGATGAATCCATAATGGATGAAATGGCTGCCTATATTGACGCCAGGGACCTTGAAGAACACGAACATGAGGTTTACCTGCTTCCTGAAATACTTACTGAGAAGGAAACTATATATGAGCATTGCTGCAGAGCGATCGATATTTCACTTCAATTTGGTGAGCACGGCCTGCCCTTAATTGGTGCTGGCGATTGGAATGATGGAATGAATCGGGTAGGTGAAGGGGGCAAGGGTGAAAGTGTATGGCTCGGCTTTTTTATATATGATATTCTTAGACGGTTTGAAAAAATCTGTAGTAAACGCGGGGACTCGGAACGTGCAAGACGATATCGCAAACATGCAGCAGATCTTAAAAAACACCTCAACAAAGAAGGGTGGGACGGGGAATGGTTCCTGAGGGCATTTTATGATGATGGTACGCCTATGGGCTCTTCATCCAATCGGGAGTGCCGAATCGACGCCATATCGCAGGCCTGGTCGGTGTTGTCTGGTGCAGCTGAAGATGAGCTTGGTAAAAAAGCGTTGAATGCCGCTGAAAAACATCTCATTTCGGAGCAGGAAAAGATCATTAGGTTGCTTCATCCACCATTCGATCAAACCGAAAAAAATCCCGGCTACATTAAAGGATATATTCCCGGTGTGAGGGAAAACGGTGGACAGTACACGCATGGAGCCCTTTGGCTCATTAAAGCCTTTGCAAAATCGGGTATGGGTAATAAAGCCGTACACTACTTCAATATGATTAATCCGGTGAATCATACTTTAGATAAAGAGAAGGTCCGGAGATATAAAGCGGAACCTTATGTTGTTGCCGCTGATGTATATGGGGAACCACCGCTGAATGGGATGGCTGGCTGGAGCTGGTATACAGGGTCTGGTGGCTGGATGTACAGGGTTGCACTTGAGTCTGTTCTTGGATTCAGCCTCTCAAAAAATTCGTTTGAACTAAACCCATCCATTTCCAAGAACTGGCCAGAATATGACATTCGATTCCAGGCCGATAATAAAGGTACAGAATATCATATCAGGGTTGAAAACCCAGAGGGTCTTGAAACCGGGAAACTTTGTGGTAATCTGGATGGAAATGAATTACATGCTCATGAGAATGGTCTCAAAATCAGGATCAAAAACGACGGAAAGATTCATAGCCTGAATCTGAAAATAACATCTAAGCAGGAAGTGAACAGCCATTGATGCCACTCTGATGCGTTGGGCCTAAAACAGCGTACACAATGTCCATCAGCCGTCGGACGTTGCCGACAGAATGTACTCCCGGTCACTTGGGATTGCTGCAAACAAAATTCTTGATGAGAAGTGCGGGATAGGGAAATTCACTACAAATATAAATAAGTATGTATTACCTGGCGATTAGTAATTGAAGTACATGAATACAGTTTCGATCCATTAACTTATAAAAAATAATAAGATCGTTCTCAGATTCATAAGTCATGGTTGATCAGAAAAATTCACAAAATGTTAGAGTTTTAATTATTGAATCACTGGCTTTGATGCGTCATATTATGGTTAAGATGATGCGCGAAGCCGAAGGAGTTACTCTCTCCGGCGCGGCAGGTTTTACGGATGAAAAGAGTGCTATCAATGCTATTAATGAACAGAACCCAGATCTGTTACTACTGGGTGTGGATGAAATGGAATCAGGTGAAATTAAACTGTTTGAGAGATTACGTACAACTTTTCCGAAACTTCCTGTCGTACTGATTACTCCTCTCAGCGAAAAAGGAGCGGAAATTGCCATATTCGGTTTAAGGAATGGTGCCATTGACTTCATAACCAAACCTGACCAAAGAAATGGTTTGATTTTTGCAAACCATCATTTTCAGAAAAGAGTATTACCAATAGTTAAAGCAATTACCAGGCTGAACCTTGAAAGAGTCGCTGAATACAATTTGCCAAAAAATGAAAAAGGCAAACAGCCAATAACCAGGTTACCCGATGGACCGGAGAGGATTAAAAACTATAAAATTGGGTTGCTTTCGATTAACGGCTGCCTGGGTGCTATACCCAGCCTCTTTAATCTTGTGTCTGAACTTCCTGCAAACTTGCCTGTACCGGTTGTAATTGTTCAGCATATGCCAAAAAAATATACCGATGAACTGGCAAGGCAACTGGATGAGGTGACTCCTCTGCATGTGCGTGAAGCAAAGAATCATAGCCTTTTACTTCCCGGACAGGTCTACCTGGCTCCGGGAGGGTATCATTCGGTGGTTCGTAATGAGCGTCCCCGCAGTATTCTCAGTTTACACCGTGGCCCGAGGGAACATAAATACAGGCCGTCGATTGATGT
>SLGL01000325.1 GCA_007123785.1 Balneolaceae bacterium | reverse complement strand
ACTACAGTATTGATGATTCTGCTTCCTGTGGTCATTATTGTTATGCAGAACGACACAGGAACAGCTCTTGTGCTTCTGGCTTTGATACCCGTAGTCCTGTTCTGGTCCGGCCTGCCCTATGGAATATCACTTCTGATTATCTCCCCGGCTCTTATTGGCTATTTTTCTGTTATAGATATGCTATTTGGTGTTATTGCTGCCCTTTTAATTGCCATCGCTATTTTCTTTCTTCAAAAAACAAAATGGCTCACTGTGTCTTCGGTAATCCTTGGCCTCGTTGTGGTTGTGGGAACCGAAGTTGCATTAGAACAAATTCTCCAGCCGCATCAGCGGGCAAGAGTAGAGGCATTTGTGAATCCAACACTGGACCCTCAGGGTTCCGGTTGGAACGTGCTGCAGGCAAAAACTGCCATTGGCTCCGGTGGACTTTACGGAAAAGGATTTTTAGAAGGCACTCAGACTCAGCTCCGTTTTTTACCTGAACAGTGGACGGACTTTATCTATTGCGTTATTGGCGAGGAATTTGGATTTGCAGGCTCTTCACTGGTTCTGTTTCTCTATGCCGGGCTATTTCTCAGGCTGCTCCATATGGCCGGAAACCACAAACATCCCTTTGCTCAGCTTGTCATTGTAGGTGTAACATTTCTTTATTTTGCACACTTCATTATCAATGTTGGCAGTGCTACTGCTGTTCTTCCAATCATGGGCGTACCTCTACCTTTTGTAAGTTATGGTGGCTCCGCTTTTCTTGCCAATACTCTGATGCTTGCAATCTGTCTGAACCTCTATCTGAACAGGCGATCGTTTAGTATTTACAGATAGGCCATCCATTTAATATACTGAACATTCTCTATCAGCCTTAACCGGGTTCAACAATCACATAAAAGAAGAAATACCAACTTCTCAAGTCATTAAATTATATATCTTTAAAACACGCTTTCCTGCTCAAAATATAATATTTTTTCACCTGTTTCGTATTTAAAACAATAAGACTTTATGAAATATTAACAATCACAGAAAGATGTATCCTAAAAATATATTAAACTTAAATATTTTCTTACTTTTTATATTTTTTTCGGGGTTTATATCAGGTTGTGATATTACTGACAGTAGCGATTCCCCGATAGTGTTTGAATATAATTTTCATGAATCAGAACATAACTTTGAAGCATTTTTCACTGATTATCCCGTTGGTGATGATGAAAATATGGAACTCATTGCAGAATACCGACCGCTGCCGCAACCACTCGACACCACAGAGATGGCACACTTTATCAGTGCTGTCAATCGCAGTGATGATGTAAAAATGCTGTACCGGAAACAGGTAGATGGATTAGCTTCACGCACATCTTACAACGCTTCTTTTGAAGTGTATTTTGCCACCGAAACGCCATCAGGCTGTGTGGGTATTGGCGGGCCACCCGGTGAGGCTGTACGTGTCATTGCAGGTGCACATGAACTCAAACCCGAACGATTTGTTGACCAGGAGGATAATTATTACCGACTGAACCTGCAACATCTCGATAACCCTTCGGAGTGGTATAATAATAAAATCATGGGTGATATTGCCAACAGCAGAGAATGTGAAGAAGGATGGGAATTTGAAATGAAGGAGGTTACATCCGGCGCACATCACACTACATTCACATCCGATGATGACGGACGCGCATGGTTATGGTTTGGAACACGCTCCGGTTTTGAAGGCCAAACCAATCTTTTTTATACCTATTTCAAAGCCGAGCTTACACCTAAATAAAGATTCCCTGCAGTTTATAGCTTGAATATCATAGACAAATGTCTTAAACTTGGAGACAAAATATAGATACAAGTTATGCCTGATAAATATGACGTACCCCCCACCAAACCCGGTATGGTACAAGAGATGGTAATGAAGTATAATGTAAACAGCGGCAACGAATTTGCGATGGTCAGCCGAGCTCAAAACGGGGTGGAAGTCTCTGCTTTTTTCGATCTCCTTGAAATCTCCGATCTCTCAAAAGAAGAACTTTCCAGCTTGCTTGATTTATCATATAAAACCATTCAGAGATATGAAAAGCATGGCAAAAAACTCAATGCACTTAACAGTGAACAACTTCTTAAAATGATTGCGCTCTATGAAAAAGCCGAAGAAGTGTTTGGCTCAATCCCTTCATTTAACCGGTGGCTTCGTAAACCAGCCGTAGGCCTTGGCAGCCATATTCCTCTGCAATTTATGCAAACTCCGGGAGGAATCGACCTCATTCGTGAAGAGCTTATCAGAATAGAGTACGGAGCTTTAGCATAACGCAATTTTCCTGGAAAACTTAGCTACTTCTATACTATACAAATTTTGCTTACCTACAAAATTACAACAACGAATTGGGCTGGGAAACTGACTGGATCGGGATATTCGGCGCGTTGGAATTTAAAAGGCACCTATATCATCTATACGGCGTCCACCAGGGTATTGGCGTGTCTTGAAAACCTTGTGCACCGTTCCGGGGAAGGACTCCATCAAAACTTTAAAATCACAGAAATAGAAATTCCGAATAATCTCTCTTTGCAAATAGCTGACCATGCCACGCTACCGGTTCAATGGTACAAAACAAAAAACTATCCTTCATGCCAGCGGATTGGCGAACGCTGGATTCAGGATGGTGAATCTTTACTATTGCAGGTTCCCTCAGCTATCATCCGTGATGAAACTAATATTTTGATTAATCCACATCATCGGGAATTTTCGAAAATTTCAGTAAAAAATGTTATTGATTTCGAGTTTGATGAACGGCTATAGCTTCGATTTAACCTGAAATATTCACCAAGATATTTGGTTGCGGACAAGGCGTCTCCCCTTTATTCCCACCAACGATCACAAACTCCCTATCAATTTTTTTTAGTGTTGCCCGAATCATTGAGGCGTTTTTTCCGCCATGCTCATTCCAGCCTCAACTGGTTAATTTTTGATTATAAAGATTTTTCGGCAGACCTGTCAACCGGCTTGATTTGAAATTTCATTTCGCGTCACCGTATGGCAACAGATCACAAAACCAAAAGCCCATCTTTTTGGGGTCGCGTTCATTAGACAACCCGCACTGGTCGTCATCTTCTATGGGTGCGTTGTACTCACGATAGATGACCTCTCCTTTTTTAAACCGGACAGGCTCTGAAAAAATGGGTCCATCGTACACAAAGGTATGAAACTCGCCATTCTCTCCACAGGGATCAACATCATCTGGCAGGTCGTTCAAAAAGCTCTCATCAATCAAACGGCCGGCGAATGATGCATCCAGTTTGTCTGATTTGGCACATGCAATCACAGCTTTGAATCCATCGTCTATGAATTGCCGGATCAATTCCCGGGTGTCACCCTGCCAGATTGGAAACACAGGCAACATGCCCGCCTTTTCCATCTGTTTCTCCCGAAAAAGTTTAAGATCTTCCAGGAAAATATCTCCAAAAGCAGCGTGGCTGTACCCTTGCTGTTGAAAATTCTGCATCTTCTCTTTCATCAGCTGGTTGTACTCCTTCATTCCGGGTTGATCGGGCAAATCGAGTGTGGTTAATGGGATGCCGATCTGTTCCGCCTGTTTTTCAATCAGTTCGATCCGGACACCGTGCATCGATACCCGGCCCCGATCGAGATTCATTGTTGTCAGCAGAGCATTAATGCGATAGCTGTTCCCACAGAGCATTCGGTGCAGAGCGATGGAACTGTCTTTGCCGCCGCTCCAGTGGAATACCGTATTATATGGTTTCATTAGCCAGTGGTTTTATTTTGAGCGGAAAAATAAATGAGTTAACACGCGAGAAATACGCCCCGCCGAAAAGAGCCATTGCTCCGATCGGTGTAAAATTGGCCATTGCCGATACATCATCACCATCAGGCACGCTCAATACCCGCCAGGTTGCAACTGCAGCGATAAAGAGCAGCACAATAGCCTGGAGGTGTCCGAATTTAAATGGTTTTTTCATCTTTCTGACAGGTTTAGAAGTTTAAGCGTAAACCGCCTTTGATGGTAATACCAGCTGTATTATAGCCGTACACTTCTGTGAAGTCGGTATCAAACAAATTCCGGACATCAGTAAAAATCGTCAATTGATTATTCAGCAAACTATAACCAGCGTACAGATTTACCAGAGTGTAAGCGTCCAGGGTTACCTCCTCCTCGGCAAAATTATTTTCGGGGTTGAAAAAAAGATCGGCACGCTCGCTGTTATAATCACCATCGACCCGAACCAGTAAATTATCTGTTATGTTTACCCTGATGCTGCCTCCAACATTGTGAGTGGGACGGCGAATCAGATTGTCCTGTCTGATTTCATTGCCTTCCGAATCCAGTGTTATCAGTTCACCATCTACGTAATTATAATGAGCACCGAGACTTACCCGGCTGCCTGCCATCCAGTTAGCTGCCAGTTCAAAGCCGGATTCATCCTGACGATCCCTGTTCACAAATCTCTGGTCAAACGTGTAGGTGATCACGTTATCGATCTCCCGGTTAAAATATTGAGCCGTCAACTTCAAGGTTTGGTCAAGCAGATACGTTTCAATTCCCGCACTTACATACTGGCTGGTTTGCGGTTCCAATTCGGGGTTGGCTCCGAACGGACCGAAAAGTTCGCTCAGTGTTGGTGCCTTAAAACCGGTTGTGAGTGAACCGAACAGCTTTACATTTTCCGTCACATTGTATGATGGTGCAAAACTGTATGTAGAATTGCTCCCATACTCACTATGGCTGTTTAGCCGGAACCCGATTTCTGTACCGAATCCATTCCAGTTTTTGATTAAAAATGTAGCATAGGGGCTGAGTATCTCAGACTGAAACCGTTCATTGCCATCATCCTCCGGCATCACGGAATGCTGATAATTCACACCGGCCAGCACCTGAAATGTATTAGTAAATGAATAGGTGCCGTACAGGTCTGCATTGTTGAAAAATCCTTCGAAATGACTTTCACCGAATTCACTGATGAACGTCCGTTCTGTTGCCACATGATTGTAACCACCATTTAGCTCGATGCTTTCCTGAACATATCGAACCTGTACCCCGGGATTAACCATCTTCAGAAGAAATTCATTATTCGCATCCTGGAAAGCACCGCCATCATAATCTCCGGTAAAATCATTTACATTGATAAACGGCGATATTGTAATGAAAGCCGATGGCTTGAAATCCACTTTTCCATAAACAGATGTTGAAACAAACCCGTCATCTCCAAATGTACTGGAATCACCGGGCGGGTTTGCTGCAGCACTAAATCCATCACTGGATTCTCTTTGCAGGTTGAATGTATAACCCAGCGATTCGCCAAGTGAACCATTTAACCCGGCAGACCCAAGGAATGAGTTATAAGATCCGTATGATAATTCGGCGGAACCATTGAATGGGGATTCACCCGCGCCTTTTGTGATAATATTTATAACTCCTGCAATGGCATCTGTACCATAAAGTGTAGATTGACTCCCTTTCAGGATTTCGATCTGCTCAACATTATTTAACGGAAGTGAACGCAGATCAAACACGCCGCCATTTCCTGAAGGATCGCTGATAGCAAGGCCATCAACAAGAATAAGTGTGTACTGTGCCGAAGCACCCTGGGAATAGAGAACTTGCGGATTTGCCGGTGAGCCATACGAGTCGTTAACCCGGATACCACTCTGGCTGTTTAAAAGCTGGCCGATATTGCGGCTGCCGCTCTGTTCAATCTGTTGTCTGTTGATAACTATAACCGGCTTTGTGGTTTCGCGGAGAGTGAGTGGAATTTTGGATGCTGTGACCACAATTCTGTCCAGTTCGAGAGTGTCGGCTACAGTTTCCAGGGGTTCTGCCTGTAATGATGATGCGGAAAGTATCGCTGCAATAAGTATAGTGTAGAATTTGCTCATGGTTTTTCAATTTATTTTAGGTTAACCGATGAGCTTTCGAGAAAAATAATAGGTGTAACTGTCGGTGTACTGTATGGGTACAGTGATAGCACATTCCCGGCTTTTCCTCCGAAAGCCTGAATTTTGATGCAATCAGGCAGGTCTTCTGACTTACTCCCTTCCGGCAGCCTTCCCGTTCCTTTTTTGGCTGGAACAGTGGCAAAGACACCGAAAGTTTAGATAGAGCTTACAGCTACGGGGATAGTTCCGGACTTCCCATTCTTCGTATAAAACTACGGAGGACAAGTCACCGGATTCCCTTTTCATCCCGACGACAGAGCCGTCGGGAACCTGATGCAGGTCAATGGTAAGCTGATTTTTCATGGATGTCAACCGGAAGTTTGGGTTGGTTTAAAGATTGGTTCAACATTCCGCCACCTCAAGCGAACACGGATTTCTTGTATGAAAAAGAAAGTCAATGGCTAATTTAACCCATGGGTCGGATTTTTGATTTTTCCGACCTCCTGTTTGTTTGTGGTACAGTTTTTGAATCGACAGCTTACAGTAGCTTGACAACAGGATACCATTGTCACATGTTTTGAGTGTTCTTGTTTGCTCATCAATAACCATTTGGGTGAAGTGATGGATTTAAGCCACAATTAGATATCCGATCGAGCATGGCTGGCAGATCTGTTCGAGGCCGAAAACATTGTGTTAGTGGATGAAGCATAGGATTTTGAATAAGCACCTAATTGTCTGGCCGATATTCCTGCCAGTGAATTTCCAATTTTCGCATTCTTCCACGAAGGGTATGAGGATTAATATCAAGAAGCTCGGCAGCACCAAATGGTCCTTCCACTCTCCCTTTTGATATCTGTAATGCTTTTTCTATGTGCATTTTCATGGCATGATCGAGAGATGGGAATGAGTCCGGTTCACTATAATGCGTTTCATTATTGAACGGTTTTCTGCTTTTGGGTTGTATTCAAAAGGTAATTGATATGTAATAAAATCGGAACGGTCAAAAGGTCTTAATTTTGTTTTACCCTGTGGGCTTATCTCAAAAGTACCGTTCAATAAGTTTATTAATACCGTTTTATTGTCCTGTTTAGGCGTTGGCAAATATGCACTTGCTAGAAACTGTTCAAATAACTCTTTTCTAAATCTGTGATACTTCGCTGTAATTATAGGCACTTTCATTTTTGCAGCTGCTTCGCCTAAAAACTTTTGATAAACTCCTTTTTCGAGTTCATCCCAGTAAGTACCATTATACAAATAAATGAAGTCATGATTTTTACATAAGCCCCAACGGTTTT
>SLGL01000108.1 GCA_007123785.1 Balneolaceae bacterium | reverse complement strand
TAATATGTTTGTTCTGGAACGGGTAAATTCACCGGCTGTAAAAGTTTACTACGACGTAGGCAACTCTACAAATTTTGGTCACGATATCTATTCTGAGATTCCTTTTCTCGGCGATAATATTTGTCAGTTCCACATCAAGGATAATCCTCACTACATGGGACAGGGTGAAATCGATTTCGAGCGGGTATTTCGTCTTATCGATGAGATAAACTTTCAGGGCTGGATGAACATCGAAACTCTGCCGGTTTCAGGCGATATTGCAGACAGGGAGCAAGACCTTCGAATCAATCTCGAATATACCTGGGATACGATTTCGCGATTGTCGTAATCAGTGAAGTATATTGTCCTATGTTCTGATTCTTGGTGAACTATAACACTTTATGGGGCTATGAATTCAAGCTTTGGGAAGTAGGTGGAATATCTGTTTTTGTGAAAAAAGCATTATTTTGATCCTAAACTTAATCATCATTTCTTTAAAAATAATCTGAAATAACCGGCCTATGATGAATAAAAAAAGAATGGATAGCACAAAACGGCATTTTAATCCAAAAGCAGTTGCCGATTTCTGGAAAAAAAACAGGAGAAAGAGGATAAACGAAGATTCATGGATCCGGTAAAGCTTGCCGACGAGGTTTCCGACCGACTGGTAAAGATCATGGAAGAGGAGATAAAAAAGCAGCAAACCAAAAAGGCTGGATAAGTCTTATAGCTTCAAACTTTATTTCGTCATATTTATAATGCGTCTTTCATAAGAGTCGCGCCTCTTTTCCGCGAGAAAGGGATTGTTTCGAAGTGAACTTTTGGGAAGGGAGATGTCAAAGTGATGAAAGGCTGTAAATTTTGCATTTATTAGCCCTAAACAGCTAAAACAACAATGCCGTTATGCGTGAACGAAATCAAAGCCGGCGGGGCAAATTATAGCAAGAGTTAGCTGTCCGGCTTTAAAAAAATGCCGATACATCGAATCAGATCAGGGTAAATCATCCATATTCACATTTGGCTGCACTCCGGAATCCGGCCGGGTGAATTCTGATCCGAGGGCGGTTTCACCTACAAAAAAACCGCCGTTTTGCAAGAAGAACACTCCGTCTATAACACCACCGTCAAAATCGAGACGATAGCCGGATTGGGCAATATCATCTCCGGTAAAAGTGGCCCGGGTGAGTTCGTGCCAGATTCCCGAGGTATCCATTACCCACTGGTTTTGATAGAGTGCTTCCCTGCTCAAATGGCCATTCCGGGTTAAAAAACTTTCCAGAAAGGAGTGAGGACGGGTATACCAGGTATCGGTTTGTGGCCTCAGAAAACGGGCAATAAGCCGCCACTCCTGTTCATCGGGCGAGAAAAAATAAGCGGTGTAAATGGAGTTACCGCTGCCGTCCGGCTCAACACTGTTCAGGAAACGGTAGGTGGTTTCTGCCGACCAGTCATACCTGAGAAAGCTCTGTCCGCCCGATCCTTCGTTACCGAATTCGCCAACGTTTACACCCTCTCCGCTGTCTAAAAGCTGAATCCGTTTTTCTTCGGGGATCTCCTCAGGGTTGTCGGTCTGATAGGGGCTCCAGACGGAGAAAAGTACCCTTCGCTCTGTTTCCGAGTTGACCTGAATGCCAAAATATCCCTCACCAAAACCATTGGCCATGTAAAAAGAACCGGCCGGGTCTTCATCTTCGGGTACGGTCACTTCACTGTAAAACCACTTCAGATCGGTTTCATCTGGTGTTTCGTAGCTCAGGTGAACAGACGGACCTCGCCTGCCCCAATAATAGCGGCCGTTTTCGTTGTCTTTTACGTAGGCGGCGTTGGTTTCAAGTGGCAGCTCAAGAATCAGTTCGGATGCTTCGGCATATTCTGTTCCTGCTTTCTCAACTCCTCTCAGATCTATTTGAATGTACTCCCCTCCGGGAAGCTCAAATTCACCAAAGGAGACCAAATTTTGTTCACTGGTGATCTGTTCCGTGCGGGTATCACCATTAATTTCAACCGAAATGGAACTGTTGTTTGCTGTATTGGCACGCAATTTTACTTCGGTGAGAGCCGGTTCACTGAGTTTTACAAAAACAGTGAAAACAGCATCAGGATCGGTCCACCCGGAAATCCCGTTTTGTGAAACCATACCGGAATTGCCCGAAGTGAGAAAAGCATTTCCGGCAAGAGCGATAGTTTCCGTTTTGGTTTGAATTTCATTTTCCTGTGATGTGGAGTCTGAACAAGCCAGGAATAATAGCAGGAGTAGTGCAGTAAAAAAACTATTGTACATCTGTTTCATGATGAATCGTGGAAATGGAAACCTGTCAGGTTTCAAAAACCTGACAGGTTTGGCTCGTAATGAAAGATGAGGTTCATTTAATGGGTACAATCTTTTTAGTGCGAACCGATTCATCACAGGCCAGAACGATTTGAAGTGTCTGAACGGCAACCTTCAGATGGTCAGTCATGTCGATATCCTCTTTGATCACTTTCAGGAAATACTCCTGTTCGATGTGGCAAAGTTCATCATGGTCAGGCTCGTTCTCAATTTCGATGATTTCATCTTCTTTTGTGAGAATGTCGTTTTCATCCGTGTCAGAATAATGGCGCCGCAGTTTATTTACGATGCCGTGATCTTCCACATCGGCCGATTTGCCCTGTGGCTGGTTGTGCGTATCTTTTTCGATGGTGATGCTGCCTTTCGGCCCAATGGCATCTTTAATGAAATAGGCGCTTTCGCTCATCATCGGTCCCCATCCGGACTCATACCAACCAACCGAACCGTCATCAAAAACCACTTGAAGTTGTCCATAGTTGTACATGCCCGGTTTCAGGTCTTCGTGAAGCCTTGCTCCGATGGCGTGAACCTGTACCGGATTGGCTTCGGTCATTTGACACATCATATCCACATAGTGTACGCCGCAGTCAACAATTGGAGACATAGTGTCCATTAAATTTTTATGAACCGCCCACTCTTTACCGGTACTCTGCTGATTCAGGTTCATTCGCATGACCAGTGGTTTGCCAAGCTTTTTGCCCTCTTCCACAAACCGAACCCAGCCGGGATGGTGCCGGGCAATATATCCAACAAGAACTTTCTTGTTTGCTTTTTTAGCAGCATCGGCTACTGCCTGAGCTTCTTCTATGGTTTCGGCCAGGGGTTTCTCAACAAACACATGTGCACCTGATTCAAGCGCTTTAATGGTATAATCCGCATGGGTGCCGGGATAGGTATTGATAGAAACAGCATCAGGTTTGGTGGCTTCCAGGGCTTTTTCATAGTTGTCAAATGTAGGCAATCCTCCCAGCTCTTTTGAGAGACGCTCCCGGCTTTCCTTTCCGCGGCTGACAAGGCCTGCAATATTGAAATCTTCAATTTTATGATAGGCTCTTGAGTGCGATGTACCCATATTACCGCATCCTACTACAAGGATGTTGATTTTGTTGTTACTCATAATCGTTATTTAATTTTGATTGATGTTATGATTAAAAATGGTTGTTCTTAAATGGAAACTGTGAATATTATACAGCTGATGCCAATGTTGAATGTTTTTTAAAAACACTATAGGATAAATACTGTGCTTCCTCATCAACAGGTTAAAAAAAGTTTTGATTGTTTATCATACTCTCAAAATCAGATCATTAAAAAAATATCATCTTTTAAACCAAAAAGGACGACATTTATTAGTCAAAAGCAATTAGCCTTAAAGAAGACCTCTTAGAGAGAAAGAAATCAGATATATAAGGAAATTTTATATAACTGTTAAGAGAAGAAATAGAAGGCTTCTGTTAGGTTTTTTTGTTCTTATTAATACTATTTATTAAGGACAAGTAATTGTAATTTAATTGCTAATTGTTTTTTCTTACAAGAAAAACGCTTTTCTAACGCTAAAAGTAAGGAATAGAATTAACTTTAAAAGAAAAATAAGAGAAATTGAAACAATTATGTTTTTTTTATTGACAAAGGGCTTTTTTTTCGTTTTGTTTAAGGTTGAATGGGATATAAAACCGGTTTCGGTCAATTCGTTGTTTGTGATCGGTCAAAAAACTCTCATTAAATGCTAATTTAGTTAATTAATCACTTATGAAATACAAACTACTATTAATTGCTTTCATGGTTGTGGGTCTTGCAACAACAGCTATGGCGCAATCAGGAACTGTTGAAGGTACTGTGGTAGACGCAGTAACCGGAGAATCACTTCCCGGTGTAAATATTGTGATTGACGGAACCACAACCGGTACCACTACCGGTATGGACGGTTCTTTCAGTATCAATGTTGAAGGACCAGGTACAGTGTTAAATTTCTCATTTATTGGCTATAGCTCAATTGCAGTTACAGTCACATCCGCACATCTCAACGATGGATTAAACATCGAGCTTCAAGAAGACGTTGCTCTGTTGGACGAAATGGTTGTGGTTGGTTTTGGTACTCAACGTAGAGCTGATATTACAGGTGCTGTAAGTACTGTTCCTGCAGTTGATATCGAAAGACGTTCTGTGGGAAACACTGCTCTTGCGCTTCAGGGTGCATCACCAGGTTTAACTGTTCGGTATCAGGGCGGTCAGCCGGGTGAAGAAACAGCAAACATTCGGGTTCGGGGAACAGGTACACTCAATAATCCTAATCCGTTAGTATTGGTTGACGGTGTTGAGCAGTCTCTGGCATCCGTTGAACCTTCTAATATTGCAGATATTACGATTCTGAAAGATGCAGCTTCGGCCGCAATTTATGGATCTCGTGCAGCAAACGGTGTAATTTTGATCACAACCAAGCGAGGTGTAGATACCGGTGTAGTTGTGAGTTATAATACCTATGCGTCCATTCAGAATGAGCTCGGATTTCCGGAAGGTGCCGATGATGAATCCTGGATGCGATTAAGAAATGAGGCGGATGTCGCAGCAGGTGGTGACCCATTTTTCACTGAAGAATATATTTCCAATGTTCTTGCCGGCACCAACCCATTTCAATATCCCTGGGCAAATTGGTATGAAGGCGCTTTCAGGGAGAATGCCCTTGAGCACAGTCATGAGCTTTCCATTTCTACGGGTGGAAGCAGCGGACGCTTGTATGCTGCTATAAGTCATCTGGACCAGGAAGGGATTATGCAAAATTTTGACAGCCGACGAACCTCTTTCAGGGTAAACAGCGATATCTATCTTACTGATAACCTGACTGCCCAGGCAAATCTTCTCTACAGAGACAGAAGAACGACAGGTCCGGGTTTTAGAGGTCAAAGAATTACACAGGCTATTCTTCACATGAACCGTGATGCGGTTATGAGTTATCCGGATGGTATTCAAGGAACGGGTGATTTATTGTTTGGACAGTGGAATGCCCATGTGATGGCAAATAGTGGTGAAACGATTCGTGACAGCGATGATATCGTAGGTACTTTTGGATTGCAGTATGACATTAATGACAATTTTTCTCTGGAAGGAGATTTAACCATTAATAATATTACGACCAATGAAACGGTATTCCGTGAATCCAGAAACGGATTTATTGACTATGTGACAGGATTACCCGCACCTGCCAGTGGCTGGTTTTCAACCGCTACACTCCAGGAAGGAAGTTATGCCAGAAATGAGATTAGTCAGCGTGCATTCCTGAACTATACGGATTCATTTGGAGCTGCAAATGTTACCGGTTTGATTGGATATGAAGAGATTTATACCAAAGCAAGCCAGTCTTCTGCTGCAAGAGCCGGTTTCTTTAATAACGATCTGCGCCTGCTATCAGCCGGTGATGCTGGTAACCAGCGAACCTGCCAGTCATATAATGATTCCGGTAATTTTACTGGTTCATGTTTCAAAGATGAATGGAGAGTTCGTTCATTCTTCGGTAGAGCTAATTTCTCTTATGACAACCGCTATTCAGTTCAGGCGAACGTGCGCTATGATGGTTCTTCCAGATTTGCCGAAGGAAACCGATGGGGCTTTTTCCCGTCATTCTCAGCAGGCTGGAGAATTTCAAGCGAGTCGTTCATGCAGGATGTTGATCTTTTTAGCAACCTCCGCGTGAGAGCGTCATGGGGACAGCTTGGAAATGAAAGAATCAGTGCTAACGAAAGAGCAGGCCTTTTTAACTTTATGAACAACTACAACCTGGGTCTTGCTTACCAGTTCAACGGTCAGGTAGTTCCTGCTGCAGCAGTGACCTCTGCCGGTAACCCCAACTTTAGCTGGGAAACTACCACGATGAGAAACATCGGCCTGGATATGGGCTTCCTGGATGACCGGGTTGAAGTCATTGCTGAATATTTCTGGAACTACACCAGCGATATTCTCTTGGCACTGCCAGTCCCTCCAAGTGTGGGTGTGAGCCCTCCAACACAGAATGCCGGTGAAGTTTCTAACAAAGGCTGGGAACTGGGTGTTAGGTTACGAAGTTCTCCGGGATCTGTTGACGCATTTCAGTACAATTTAGGCATAACCTTATCGGATGCCGTTAATAAAATTGAAAGCCTGAGCGGTGAAGGACCCTTCTACCCGGATAAATTTACAGTCTGGACCGAAGGTGAATCCATTAACTCTCTGCGTGGTTACCGATCTCCCGGTATATACAGAACTCAGGAAGATCTGGACAGATATCCAGCGAAAATCAGCCCTAATGCCACTATTGGTGACATTATTTATGAAGACCTCACTGGAGACGGCGCTCTTACAGCAGCCCTCTATCCTGCAGGAGATCATGTGATCATCGGTAACGAAGATCCCCGGTTTGAATTCGGAATTAATTTTGGAGCTTCCTACAAAGGATTCGATTTCTCTATGTTCTGGCAAGGAGTATTGGAGCAGTATCGCCTTCTTGACGGCGCACTGAACGAAGGGCCAAACTGGCAGAATTACATTCCTGCAATCATGGTACGTGAGCGTTTCCATCCAACTGAAAATCCAAATGGAACCTGGCCAAGAGTTATTACAGGGAATACCTGGAACCTTGAAGAAACTGAATTCTGGTTTCTGGATTCAAAGTACATGAGGCTGAAAAACATTCAGTTGGGATACACTGTTCCGTTTCAGCAGTATGTACAGAATCTGAGGATTTATGTGTCTGGCGAAAATTTACTGACTTTTACGCCGAATGAATTGTATGACCCGGAAACACCACGAGGCAGAAGCCAGTTTTTCCCGCATGCGAAAAAAGTCAGCCTTGGCCTAAATGTCACATTTTAAACATTGATAACATTATGAGATTAACAATGAAAAAATTTATGTATATCAATCTGAGTATACTGCTGAGTATGGCAGTATTCCTCGGATGTGATGATGGATTGGAATTTACACCTTCCGGATCGGTAACTGAAGAGATCTACTGGCAGCGCGCCAGTGATGCGGAAACGGCTGTGAATGCAGTTTACGCCCAGTTGGATGACCTTACAATGGTTCTCCAGCTTGATGGTGTGACGGATATTGCCTACCGTGCGGGTTCAGGCCCCGGTACACTTCATGATGTTACCGCCGGTAACATCGTGTCATCGAACGCTGCCATTACAGGCATCTGGAATCGCTATTACAGTGGACTGAGAAGAGCCAACGATGTAATTGCTAATATCGGTCAGGTTGAAATCGGTGATCCTGCGGTTATTAATCGAGTGGAAGCGGAAGCAAGGTTTCTCAGGGCCTATTTTTACACTCAGCTATCCACGTTGTGGGGCGATGTACCGATGCCTCTGGAACCAACTGTCATTACCGATAATATCCCGAAAACAGGCAAAGATGAGGTCGTATCCTTTATCATAAGTGAATTGGATGCCATCATCAATTCAAATGCTCTTCCTGTTAGTTACTCAGGAAGTAACATAGGACGAGCAACGCATGGTGCTGCACTTGCGCTGAAAGCAAGAGTTGCTCTCCGGAATGAAATGTGGGCTACTGCAAGGGACGCTGCACAAGCAGTGATGAACCTGGGTGTCTATGAACTGTATCCTGATTACCAGGGGCTGTTTCAGAGAGAAGGTCAGAACTCATCTGAAATTATCTTCGACAGACAGTACACTGAAGGGGGTAACACCTATAATGCATTTGCGTACTCAGCTTCATCCATTGGTGGTAACTCCGTTGTGGAACCGATTCATAAATTCTACGAGAAGTTTGAATTTATCGGTCCCCGCAATCCGGATAATCCGTATGAAAACATCGATCCCCGGTGGGACCACACTGTCTATTATACTGGCCAGCCAATTGGTAACAGTACTTATGACTCACATCCAAGCAGTACTACTCAGGATCGTGTGAACTCCACAGAGGCATCAACCCAGCATGGGTATAACCTCAAGAAGTGGGTGGATTTTGAGGCCTATTCCGGAAATCCAAGTAATGGTTCAACAAACATGATTCTGATTCGGTATGCAGATGTACTTTTAATGTACGCCGAAGCGAAAGTTGAGTTGGGTGAACTGGACCAGTCTGTGTATGATGCACTGAATGAAATCCGCTCGCGGCCAACTGTAGAAATGCCAGATATTCAAGGACCTCATTCACAGGATGAGCTTCGGGAGATCGTACGAAATGAACGAGTTGTTGAACTCGGATTTGAAGGCCTTCGTCTTTATGACATGAACCGATGGAGAATCGGTGAAGAGAAAGAAGGCGAAGTTTTCGGTGCTCATTTCCGAAGAGGCAGCAATAGAGATGGTGAGTGGTTCCTCCAATCCATCGGTTTTACCCGTCAATTTAACCCTAACCGGGATTATCTATGGCCAATACCGAATGCTGAAATGAATAACAACGAAGCGATTACTCAAAACAACCCCGGTTATAACTAACCGTATGTTGTAGAAACCGCTGACAATGATAGCAGTGGATTAAGCAAAATTAAACACCTGCAGGTCTTTCTGGACTGCAGGTGTTTTTATTTAATTGAAAATAGTTCTGTGTTCGATAATAAATTCCGACTCATTGTCGGTGATTAACCCGGTAGTTCCTTATATAATTTGCAATTGGAATTCCCGGATTAATCCCTGACAGATAATATTTCATAGTATTAAACTTTATATATTAATAGAGTATACAGAATCATTACCTGAACACGTTTAAACGAATATAGTTATGAAGAAAAAAGAGCAGAGTCGTCGCCAGTTTATTTCTACCATGGCTCTTGGTGCGATGGGCACCATTGGAGCTGGCAGCGTTTTGGCAAACAATACGGCAAATACAAACAATTTTAATTTTTTAATGTCAGATCGTGACCTGAGTATGAGAATTCAGGCACCGGATGGCCCTGTTTTAAAAGCCGGAGTGATTGGCTGTGGCGGCAGGGGAACCGGAGCAGCCATCAATTTTGTGGATGCCGGCCCAAATCTGGAGATAACAGCAATTGGGGATATCTTTTCCGATCAGCTTGATAAAAGCAGGGAAACTATGAAACAGGCCAGAGGTATTGAAGTTGCCGATGAGAACTGCTTTACCGGTTTTGATAACTACAAGGGAGTGATCGATTCCGGGGTGGATATTGTAATTATTGCCTCCCCACCTTTCTTTCGTCCTCAACAGGTAAAATATGCGATTGACTCGGGCAAACATGTATTTCAGGAGAAACCGATTGCGGTTGATCCCTACGGAGCCCGTATTATGGACGAAGTTACCCAAACAGCGAAGGAGAAAGGACTCTGCATGGTGAGCGGAACCATACGCCGATATCAAAAAGATTATATCGAAACGCACCGGCAGGTTGCTAACGGACTCATTGGTGATGTGGTAAGTGCCAATATTATTCGCAATGGCGGTGCCTTATGGTGGATCGAGCGAAAACCAGAGTGGGATGATATGGAGTACATGATTCGTAACTGGGGGAATTTTACCTGGCTTTCCGGTGATCACATCGTGGAAATGTTTATACACGAAGTAGATGTGATGAGCTGGTATGTCGGAGGCCAACCCGAACGAGCCATTGGCTATGGCGGACGAATGCAGCGTATCTCAGGAGATCAGTTCGATCAGTTTAGTATTGTCTATGAATATGAAAATGGCAGAAAAGCTCACTGTGCAACCCGACAGATTAATGGATGCGATAACGGGCGTAGCCAGATCATCACCGGAACCAAAGGGTATGCCGATGCCGATGGTAAAATTTATAACTTCAAAGATGAACTGATCTGGGAATATCCATATCCGGACAATGACAACCCGGAGGATGAGTGGTATGTAAATAATCCGCTGGTTCAGGAGCACGTGGAACTGGTAACGGCAATTCGAACCGGAAACTATATTAATGATTCCGACGAACAGGTGAAATCTACACGGATAACCATTATGGGACGAATGGCCGCATACACTGGTCGGGATATTACCTGGGATGAAGTACTCAATTCCGATCTCAGGCTTGGCCCGGATAATCTGGAGTTTGGTCCGGTAGCAGGAATACCAGAGGAGCCGCCCACAGTGGGTACGGCACCTTCACCTGTAAACCGGTATGGATAGAGCTATGAATAAAAATTCCAGTCAAAACCGTCGCCAGTTTATCTCTAAGCTGGCGATGGGTTCTGCAGGTGTGTTGAGTGGTACTGGCAGAACAATATCGTCCAAACATCAAGCTAAACGAAAAGCGCTTTCCGACTTTGATCCGCCCGATATGCTCGACGAAGCGCCTGATGGGAAACCCCTGCGTGTGGGACTTATTGGCTGTGGTGGACGCGGCAACGGAGCGGCGGTAAACTTTTTGGATGCAGGACCTAACCTTGAAATTGTAGCCCTGGGTGATCTTTTTCAGGATCAGCTCGACAAATCACGCAACACCCTGAATGCAGCCCGAGGAGTGGAAGTGGCTGATGAAAATTGTTTTGTCGGGTTTGACAGCTACAAAAAAGTGCTTGAGCAGGACCTTGATGTGATTCTCCTTGCAGCACCTCCCTATTTTCGTCCGGAACACGTAAAAGCCGCCGTGGATGCGGGTGTGCACGTATTTCAGGAGAAACCGGTAGCGGTTGATCCGGTTGGTTGCCGCATTATGATGGAAGCCACTAAAAAGGCGAAAGAGAATGGAATTTGTATGGTGAGTGGCACGGCACTGCGCTATGGCAAAGATTATATAGAAACACGAAAGCGTGTTCAGGCCGGAATGATCGGCGATATTATAGGTGCAAAAGCTATAAGAAATGGCGGTGCTCTGTGGTGGATTGAGCGTAAACCTGAATGGTCGGACATGGAATACATGATCCGCAACTGGGGTAATTTTACCTGGCTCTCGGGAGATCATATTGTGGAACAGCACATCCATCACCTCGACCTGATCAACTGGCACGTGGGTAAAAATCCGCGAAAGGCAATTGGCTATGGCGGCCGTCAGCAGCGCCGTTCGGGCGACCAGTACGACTATTTTAGCATTGTGTATGAATATGGAAACGGGTTGACTGCCATTGGGTCTACCAGGCAGATCAGCGGAACCGACAACGGCCGTCGTGAGATTATTATCGGTACCGAAGGATACGCACATTGCAGAGGTTCCATTTACAGCCATGATGATGAATTACTTTGGGAATATCCCTACCCTGATGATGATGATCCCGATCCCACCTGGCGTGTGAACGACCCCTTTGTTCAGGAACATATTGAGTTGATTGCCGCTATCCGAACCGGGGGATATATCAACGATTCCGAACTTCAGGTCAATTCTACACGAATGGCAATTATGGGACGTATGGCTGCTTATACCGGACGCGACGTAACATGGGAAGAGATTCTTACATCTGATATGCGCCTTGGTCCTGACACAGAAGAATTTGGGCCGGTTCCTAATATTCCTGAAGAACCTCCGGTGTTTGGCAATGCGCCTGCACCCGTAAACCGGTATTCCTGATTGATATCCATACACATATTACACTGAACAATATCTCCCCTCAAATAGATTTGGTGATGTGCATTTTGCATTACCTTTTTTTGGACAGAATATATTCAGTGCAGTCTCTCCGCAAATTTTCAAATCGAAATTAATCCAAAACTTTTTCAATATGAACAGAAGAGAATTTACAAAAAACGCCCTGATGGCATCGGCCGCAATCGGAACTGGTTCGCTTTTAGGCAATCGGAACATGGAACAGGGTGGTGAAATTCCCCAATTCAAAAAACTATTTAATGGCAAAGATCTGACCAACTTTGTAGATATAAACACCTCCGAAGAAACCTGGTATGTTGAAGATGGTTTGTTGAAATGCACCGGCTGGCCGATCGGGGTGATGCGAACGGAAAAGCAGTATGAGAATTTTATCCTGGATATTGAATGGAAATTTTTAGAGGAGGGGGGCAACTCCGGTTGCTTTGTCTGGGCCGACGGGGAGCCGTTTGAGGACCGCCCGTTTCCCACTGGAATGGAGGTGCAAATGCTCGATCCTCAATGGGCAGTTATCAATGAAAGGCCCGTTGAATATGTACAGGGACATCTGTTCCCGGTGATGGGACTGGAGGGTACAATACCCGACAATCCCTCCGAAGTCGTATCGGGCCGAAGCAAAGCACTTGAGCACAGAATGAACAATACGTTTGAATGGAACCGCTATATTCTTGTAGCGGTGGATGGCACCCTGAAGCTTTCTGTGAATGGCAAGTTTGTGAATGGCATTCGCTCGCCAAAACGAAAAAAAGGGTATATCTGCCCGGAATCCGAAGGAGCCGAAATTCACTTCCGAAAAATCGACATTATGGAACTGCCCGGCAGTGTGATTACTGAAGATCAGATTGCACCTGTGGTTGGATAAACCTGACAGGTTTAAGATTTACAACTTAAAATTATACCACTATGAATAGAAAAGAGTTTGCAAAACATGCTCTTATGGCTACGGCTATGCTTACCGTTCCTCCTGTTTTTCGGCGTGAGGCAATACGGGAGACAGACCCGGTATTGACCGACGACTGGGTCCCCTCCTGGAAATCACTTTTTAATGGGCGGGACCTTACCAACTTTGTTGATATGAACACATCTGAAGATACCTGGTATGTAGAAGATGGCATATTGAAGTGCACTGGCGAACCGATTGGGGTCATGCGTACCGAAAAGCAGTACGAAAACTTTATTCTTGATATCGAATACCGGCATATGGAACCGGGTGGTAATTCCGGGGTGTTCGTCTGGGCAGACGGAGAACCATTTGAAGATCGTCCGTTTCCCACTGGAATGGAAGTGCAGATGCTGGATCCGCAAATTGCTGAGATTCGCAATGTTACTGAAGATTTTGCACACGGCCAACTTTTCCCTGTAATGGGCCTGGATGGAACTGTGCCGGATCATGAATTCGAACAGATGCCTTCCCGAAGTAATCCTTTGGAAAAGCGTGTAAACGGTGTTGGAGAGTGGAACCGGTATGTTTTGGTTTGTGTGGACGGAACTATCAAACTTTCCGTGAATGGCAGGTTTGTGAACGGAATGCGTTCTTATAATCGAAAAAAGGGTTATATCTGCCCCGAAGCCGAAGGTTACGAGATACATTTTCGTAAAATTGATATTATGGAACTGCCGGGCAGTGTGATTACCGAAGACCAGATCGCGCCAAAAGTCGGGTGAGGGTGAAGCACTGTTTTCTGAACATTTCTTGGTGAGATTTCCGGGCTAATGTCATCTCAATGATATAATATCGGGGAAAACCGCATTGTTTTATCTCACTATTGTGAACCATTTTTAAAAAAAAATGCTATTTCGGAAAGGAAACTTTGCGGGTTTTTACCCGATATTTAAAATGTGACACAACACTACTACCAAAACAAATCACTAATGATAAAGAAAACCCTTGCACTCATCTTATTGGGGATAGGTATGGCAAGCCTGACATTTGCTCAGGGAAATGATGGGGATGAACTCCGGATTATCGCATTCGGAGCTCACCCCGATGATTGTGAATACGCCGCAGGCGGTGTGGCTGCTTTGTGGGCTGCAGAAGGCCACGCCTTTCGGTGTGTGGCACTCACCAACGGAGATATCGGCCATTTTGGGATGGCTGGTGGTGCACTTGCACTTCGCCGAATGGATGAGGTTGAAAAAGCTGCCGAAATTCTTGGTATATCAACGCGTGTGTTTGATATCCATGACGGAGAACTGATGCCCACGCTTGAAAATCGCAGAGAAGTAGCCAGGGAAATCCGCAACTGGCAGGCCGATATTGTGATGGTGCACCGCAGGTACGATTATCACGCAGATCACCGCTATTCCGGAATACTTGTGGATGATGCAATTATTCTGGTAGAAGCAAAATTTTTCACGCCAGATACCCCGCCGCTGCCGCGGAGCCCGGTAGTACTTTACTATTACGATGGTTTTGAAAGGCCGCTCCCGTTTGAGCCCGACATAGTGGTGGATATTGATGACGTACAGCACCTGAAACGTGCAGCTCTTGAGGCAATGCCTTCTCAGTTCTCTGATGAACACTCCTGGATGTGGGGGCGGGCCGATGAAGTTCCGGAAGATGAAGCTGAAAGACTGAGGATCGGTGTAGATTACCTGACAGCCCGTGATATGAATATTGCAGAACGGTACAGGTCAAAACTGATAGAACTGTATGGAGAGGAGAGAGGAGGCAACGTGGAACACGCCGAAGCTTTTCAGCTTTCAGAATTTGGAAGACAAGTTTCAGTTGATGATCTTAAACTGCTGTTTCCGACTTTCGAGTAGAACAGAACGATCAATAAAAAAACGATAACGCTTAACCTAAATACCATAAGTTATGAATATGAAAACAACTGTTGCCGTTTTCTCGGCTTTCTTGTTTGCATGTACCATGTTAATGCCCGGAGTTGCCGTGGCACAAGACGGAGATGACGATAAACTTCGAATTATTGCTTTCGGAGCACACCCCGATGATTGTGAAATCCGCGCAGGCGGTGTTGCGGCTTTATGGGCTCAACAGGGACACGCTTTCCGGTGTGTTTCACTAACGAATGGTGATATTGGCCACTTCGGAATGTCGGGCGGTGAACTTGCTATCCGCCGGATGCAGGAAGTTGAAGCCGCTGCAGAAATTCTTGGAATTTCAACACGTGTGTTTGATATTCACGACGGAGAACTGATGCCGACTCTTGAAAACCGCAGGGAAGTAGCCAGGGAGATCCGTAACTGGCAAGCCGATATTGTAATGGTGCATCGCCGTTACGATTACCACGCCGATCACCGCTACAGTGGTGTACTCGTGGATGATGCAATTATTCTTGTAGAAGCAAAATTTTTCACACCTGATACCCCTCCGCTTCCAAGAAGCCCGGTTGTACTATACTATGATGACCGTTTCGAGCGTCCCCTGCCTTTTGTACCTGATATTGTGGTTTCAATTGACGAGACAAAAGACCTGAAACGAGCTGCTCTGGAGGAGATGCCTTCTCAATTTTCCGATAAAGATTCATGGACCTGGGGACGTGCCGAAGAGGTGCCCGAAGATGAAGCCACCAGAATGCGTATGCGGATTGATAACCTTATGCAGCGAAATATCTCAATTGCAGACCGTTACCGTGACAATTTGATTGAACTCTACGGTGAAGAAAAAGGGCGAAGTATCGAATACGCTGAAGCATTTCAGCTATCTGAGTTCGGCCGACAGGTTTCTGTTGAGGATCTCAAAAGGTTATTTCCCACTTTTGACTGATACCGGTTTTTATCGGTCCTTTCATTATTAAGCGGCTAAACTTGTCAGGTTTTACAAATTTACCCCGTAAAACCTGACAGTTTGTGATTTTACGTGTTCGGGTGTCACGTTTTCGAACTCCGGCTTATGGAGTTTCAATCCCTATGTTGCGAATATCATATATATTCTAAATCACTAAGTCGAATGATATGCAATTCGAGTGCTTTAGAGGCGTATCGATATTCGATCATAGCTCAACTTCCGCAAAAGTTAGCAAATCGGTCTCAATTGCTCTTAAACGATCATGAGTAGATGCTGCAAAATAAGTATGGTTCATTATTGGAATAATAAAGCACGAATGGTTAATGAGTGATCCAAAAAAGCCCTGAAAGGGCGACAGCATTAACATAGGGCATCGCCCTATGATCGAAGAGATCCAAACTTACATCAGCCCTTAAAGGGCGTAAGCCTCACCGGGACGATGAGCAGGCCTTCGCCCATTCAGGATTGACTTATTAACCCGCGCTGGCTGCACACAGGACGATGCCCTGTGTTGTTGATTTAGTCCACTTTGGGGCTGCCTTTAACTGAAATCAGATCAGTCATGATGAAGTGTCAATGTCGCCATACCTTGTCAATCAAATTTACATTCGAAGCAACTACTTCTCAATTTTGCGGAAGTAGAGATCGGTGACACACAGTTTTACCTGCAAGACCGCACATCCTTTATATTTGGCTGGCTAATCTGTTATGAAAAGATTAAAAAAAGATATCAAAGGAAAGAATATTATTGCACTTAACCGGTTTCTTTTATTCTGATTCATATAAAAGAAAGAAATCGAAAAATTAATTATTGCAATAATGTCTTTCTTTGAATAAATTCACTATTGGCTGACGTCCATTAGAGTGCTGTCTCAGGATGTTTATTTCAAGCCAACATATCATGAATAAATTCTGCAGAATTAAATTCTTGATAAACGAAATTTTAAAAATACTTCCGTAGCTGGAATACATATGAGATAATGATCTGCTCAAAGATCAGAGGTCCCGGATGTTGACAACGTCCGGGATTTTTTTTTAAAATTTTTACTTCAGATCGTTGGTTGGTTAATCTTGTTTAAAAATTTCAGATCATACCACTTCTTTTCATATTTATACATGCATTATTTACTAGTAATAGGGTCTGCGGGAACTCTTGTTGGTATTTTTTTTGAGATAACTGTTTAAAACAAAATTCTTTCAAAAAGACTTCATTATCTTTTGAATTCCCGATTTCTTTCTTTTAATTGCTGTTTCGGCAATAGTCCTGTTTTGTTTTTTTGATTATTGCTGTTTGAATTTAAAATTATGCTGGCTTATTTGAGAAAAATCCGGCAAAAAAATGATTGACCAGGTATGAATCGAAAAGACTTTCTAAAAAAATCGCTGCTTGTAGGCGGTGCATTCAGTATTGTTCCCCGTCATGTGTTAGGCGGAGTAGGGTACAAGGCACCAAGTGATGAACTGACAAAGGCCGTGATTGGAGTAGGCGGAATGGGTCGAGGACACTTAAACTATCCGGGTTCTCGCCTGGTAGCGGTCTGTGATGTGGACCGCAATCATCTGAACCGTGCCCTGGAAATGGTGGACAACGGTGTAAGAGGCTACCACGATTACCGTGAGGTACTCGAGCAGGATGATGTGGATATCGTCCATATTGTGACTCCACCGCACTGGCACGGAGTTATGGCCGTGGATGCAGCCAATGCCGGCAAAGACATCTGGTGCGAGAAGCCGCTGAGCCGTACAATCGGAGAAGGACAGAAGGTTGTTGAGGCGGTCCGCAGAAATGGACGGATGCTGCGGTTGAACACCTGGTTTCGGTTTCAGAGCAATTTTTACGGGATGGGTACACCGGTTGAGCCTATCAAAAAGCTGGTGGAGAACGATGTATTTGGGTGGCCATTGAAAATTACCCTGAGCGATACCACTGGTTTCGACTGGAAATTTGACTGGCGCGGACGTACCGATCTTACCCCGCAATGGGTACCTGAATCGCTCGATTATAACATGTGGCTGGGCCCGGCGCCCTACAAGCCCTATCATCCCCACCGGGTTCACAGTACCTTTCGGGGCTACTGGGATTATGACGGCGGCGGCCTTGGCGATATGGGTCAGCACTACATCGATCCGGTTCAGTATCTTCTGGACAAAGATGATACCAACCCCGTTTATATTGAGGTAGATGCTCCGCAGCAGCACCACGATGCAGCTTCGAGCTGGCGTCGTGTGGAACTCACCTATAAAGATGGCTGCAAGATTGTTTTGGATGGAGAAAACCGCGACAAAGAGGCAGCCTTTATCGAAGGCCCCAACGGGAAGCTCTACCGCGGGTTTCGCTCCGATATTCCCGACATCCGGGAGCTGGCCGACTCACTGCCAGACCCTGCACCGCAACTTACCGATTTCAGTGAGGCTGTGAAAGAGCGCAAAACTTTTGCACTGAACGAACAAAACGGCCATCGTTCGTGCAATATCGTTAATCTGGGAATCATTGCTGTGCGACTGGGCCGTTCACTTGAATTTGACCCCGACACGCAAAGGTTTGTGGGTGATGAAGCCGCTAACCGGATGATTCACCAGCCTATGCGTTCACCCTGGCAAATCTGACCATCAATCAAACTGGTAGTATATACATTATGTTCATGAATCAACGACTATTAACAATATTACTGTCTGCACTGGTGATCGGCTTTCTGCTGATCCGGATTCCTTTTGCAGCACCGGCAGCCTCCCAAACCACTGAAAATGTACAAGAGCAGATTACAAGGCTGATCGTAAATATGCCCGCAAGCAGCCAGGACGAAGAGCACTGGATCAACGAGCAGCTCCTGGACATCGGAAGTCCCGCTGTTGAGGTATTGAGCGGTATGCTGAAGGATCCCGCTATTGGCAGTGACCTTAAGCCCCGCTATGCCCTCAGCAGTTTGATTAATTACGTTGCCCGCCCCGGGGCAGAGCAGCAGCGCGAATGGGTGGAATCGGCTTTGCTGGATGAACTTCGGCGTGACCGGCCGGTAGATGTGACTGTCTTTTTGATGGAACAGCTCTCGCTTATCGGGGGGGACGCCTCAGTACCGGTTGTGCAAAACTATCTGTGGGATCAGTCACTCTATAACCCGGCACTGCGAACGCTGTTTTCACTGGAATCTGAGCAGGCGGCAGAGGCTATTCGTGGTGCACTCACAGATGCTTCCGGATCTCGCCAGATTGCGGTGATCAAAGCTCTGGGAGAACTTGGAGATGAACAGGCGGCCGACCATATTGAGGAATTTGCAGACTCCGATTCCTGGTCACTGGCAAGGATCTCTCTATTTGCCCTTGCAGAAATTGGTCAGCCCGGCCATGCTGAACTGTTTGAGCAGGCTATTGGCAGACAGGAAGGATTCCGTCAAAGTGAACTAAAGAGTTTCTACTTGCGCTACGGGCGACAGCTGGCTGCACGCGGTTATGATGAAGAGGCAGAATCAATTGCCGTGTATTTCTCAGGTACTGATCAGCCGTCTCACCTTCAAAGTCAGGCCCTGGAGTTGCGTTATGCAATCCACGGACAGGCTATGGCTGATGAGCTGGCGCAAATTGCTGAAGGCTCTGCACCTGAGCTGGCACGCACTGCCCGGGAGCTAACTGAATCCCCGGGAGCTGGTTCTGGTTCCGGCAGCTCCGATGCCTATGAAGATATCGATGGATTTTCTTCTGATCAATTTGAGCCTGACTTTATCGAAATTTTTAACGGAGAGAATCTGAATGGATGGAAGGTGATGGGTGATCATTCCGATTCCTGGGGAGTGGAAGATGGAATTCTGTTTACTGATGGTGTTGGAAGCGGTTGGCTGGCAACTGAACAGGAGTACGATGATTTTGTAATTGAGCTGGAGTACCGGGTGCCGGAAGGAGGAAACAGTGGTGTATTTATACGCGCTCCGGAGGAAGGTAATCCGGCCTACCAGGGGTTTGAAGTTCAGATTCTGGATGATTACGCCGAGCGCTATGCTGAATTGCAGCCGTGGCAATACACTGGCAGCATTTATGATGTGAAAGCACCATCCAAAAGAGTAACCAAACCGGCCGGGGAGTGGCAGTCGATGAAAATACGTGCAGATGGCCCACTGATCCAGGTGACGGTGAACGGGGAGATGATTCTGAGTACCAGCCTGATCAATCACATGGAGAAAGCCGACGGGCATCCCGGCCTGAAACGCCGTTCTGGCTACATCGGCCTGCAAAACCACAGCAACCGTGTTGATTTCCGCAACATCAGGATAAAAGATATTCAGGAAATGGAAATTGAAGAACGGCGGTGAAGTATCTGAAAGGTTCATAGAAGACCCATCCCCCGGCCCCTTCCCTGTCCCGGCCAGACTGCAGCCGTGACAAGGAAGGGGTGACTCTTTTGCGATATGGTTGTTTCTAAAAAAAGTCCCTCCTTGTCACGTTTTTTTGCGTGACAGGGAGGGATTTAGGGTGGGTCCCGAAAATGAAAGATTATTTTTGTCAAAAGAGACCAAAGAAAGTAACACATAACCAATGCACAAGAGATGAAAAACTGTCACCGAACTGGCAAGGGAGCTTCGGAAGAATCCTACGGTGAGTGAGAGGCTTCTCTGGGAAGTGCTCAGAAAACGGCGTCTGGGCGGATACCGTTTTTTGCGTCAATAACCGTTTATCTACAATCAAACCTATAAAAAAAGATATTTCTTTATAGCTGATTTTTACTGTTCTGAAAAAAAACTGGTTATCGAATTAGACGGCAGGATTCATGAATATCAAAAATATTATGATTACCAACGGGATTTGATATTACAGGAATTTGATTTGAAAACTCTTCGTATTTCCATTGAACAGCTGGCAGAAATGGATGCTGTGAAGAAAATGATTTTAGGTATTCTGGAGTAAATAGATTTCTCCCGTGCGTTTCGGACCCATCCCCAGGCCCGTTCCCTGTCCCGGCCAGACTGCAGCCGTGACAAGGAAGGGGTGACTCTTTTGCAGTATGGTTGCTTCTAAAAAAAAGTCCCTCCTTGTCACGTTTTTTTTGCGTGACAGGGAGGGATTTAGGGTGGGTCCCGAAAGGTTTTGCAATCTATTACGATAACTATTTTTGATTATTAGTAAAATACTCTCAAACGATAGTGAGTTCGATACGTCTTACCTGCTAATTGTATAAGTACCGGAATTTTCTCACCCTTTTTTCGAAAAAATGCATTTAGGAAAAATATTAAGCCTGCTGACCGTACTTTTGTTTTTCTCGCTAATGATTGAGGCCGAAAAACTCTTTGCCCAAAACTACTCGGTTTCTGGAACAGTCTATTCTGTTGAAGAGGAATCCAGGGAAACTCTTCAGGGAGCTAACGTAATGATTTTTGAACTACCGGATAGTATCTCAATTGGGGGAACAAGTACGGCTGAAAACGGGGAATTCAGAATTATCAACATTCCATCCGGTGATTATTATTTGCGTATTTCTTTTCTTGGCTTTTCAGATATCAGCAAGGTTGTTCAGATTGAGGATGGAAATGTAAGCGGCCTTGAATTTGAACTTGCTTCCGCAGATCTCTTTTTGGAGGGTCTTGAAGTGATCGCCCGCCGCCCGCGGGTGGAAGTTCGGGGAGATACTACCGCGTTTCATGCAGGAGGGTACCAGACCAACCGCGATGCAAATGTACAGGATTTGGTTACGCGCATGCCCGGTTTTATGATTGAGGATGGCAATATCGTGGCACAGGGTGAGGAGGTGATGAGTGTACTTGTAGATGGTGAAGAGTTTTTCGGCGAAGATGCCGCTCTCACACTTCGAAATCTTCCCGCTGAAATAGTGGAGCAAATTGAAGTATATGACCGTGAAAGTGACCAAGCGCAATTCACCGGATTCCGCGATGGCGATACACGCCGAACCATCAATATTGTGACAAAGGACGGGATGAACAATGGTCAGTTTGGCCGGGCCAATTCTGGTTACGGTTCACAGACACGGTATATGGCTGGCGGAAACTACAACTATTTCAACGGCTCGCAGCGTCTCTCGTTTGTGGGAATGAGTAACAATGTGAATCAGCAAAACTTTTCGAGTGAGGATCTTCTCGGTATTTCGGAAGCGGCCGGATCGGGTGGAGGCAGATGGAACCGTCCCGAGCGGAATTTCAGAGTTGGAAATCAAAGCGGTATCAGTGCGGTGAACTCTGCGGGAGTGAATTATAACGACCGATGGAATGATTCATGGAGAGTAAACGCCAGCTACTTTTTTAATATGGCCGATAATACCCACGACCTGAACCGGGAACGGCTGTATCTGTCCGGATTTACTGCCGACCAGCGCTATGATGAAGTTGCCCGCAACACCAGTGACAACTACAACCACCGGTTTGATATGCGGATGGAACACACTATTGATGACAGGCGCTCCTTTATTTTTGCACCCCGGATCAGTGCACAGAGCAACAGCAGTTTTCGAACGGTAGATGGCTTTACCCTGGATCACAACCGACTGCTTATGAACGAGATTCTGCGTGAGAACAGTTCAGATCAGACGGCGTATGATATGTCCGGATTTCTTCTATACCGGCACCGCTTTGAAACCAGGGGGCGGACATTTTCAGCTAATTTTCGAGCGAATCACAGCGACCGGACCGGTGAACGCTATCAATTCGATGAAAGCATTCATTTTGACGAAAC